>JBHACZ010000050.1:0-64272 GCA_041854825.1 Porphyromonas sp.
CTAAATGTCTTAAGGAAGCTGGCCTTGGGGATCGTTAAGGCTCAGAAAGACAAGCACTCTGTGAAGAAGAGAATGTTTAAGGCGGCGATGAATCCAGAATACCTCAGAAAGCTTCTCAGAATTTGATGCGGTTGCCCTGGAAGATTCTTCTCAAGACGCCAAGAATCTATACTTGTTTTATGGGGATACCTTCCTAAGACTACTAGATCTGGCGGATCTTGCTCACATAACGTCTGAGCCTATAGCAGAGGATGGCGTAGACTAGAGAGGCTCTGCTCTGTCCTAGTGAGAGCGAGTGGGGAAAGACGAAGCTCCTGGAGCAAGACCATAGAGCTGTCGTCTAGTCCGATTAACTATCTATAGCCTCCCGTGCATGGCAAGGGGCTGTGTCGAACCTGAGCTTTGATGCAGCCCCCTGCTATGTGCCTACACATAAACGTCTTACCTTGTATCTCGATAAAGTACAGCCTAGCAATGTGCCGAGATCTCCCCTTGAGTGTCGGGGAGGATTCGAGGAAGGTAGGCGGGTGAGGGCTAGGGGGGGATTCGCCTTGAAGGGGATGTGGGGCGTATTCATCGGGGGGTATATGAGATGCTAGTGCTTAGCATTCAGCCGTTAATGCTTGTTCGGTGATCGGAGACAAATTTGTACCTTAGGGGCATAAAACGATGAATAGTAACAACAAGTACTGCACTATGACTTTTCGAACCTTTCTCTCAGCTGGGATACTCGCTACAGCGACACTGCTCTCAGCCCAGACCCCACAGCCTGCCGATAGCACTTCGGTAGCGCAGAGTGTGAAGGAGCCTAGTGAGTGTATCCGCGCGATGCTCTACCATGGCCCTGTCATTACCCATCGCCCCATTCTCTCTGACAGCACGAGCCTCTCGGGCAAGGCGTGGAGTGTGTCCAGCTTAGCCGACACCTCGGTGCCAGTGCTCGAGGCGAAACGCCACCGCGTGGTCAGTGCCGACGCTACAGGGCGTTTTGCCCTACAGCGCACGGCTACCGACCCAGCGACGACCTATCAGACGCATTACTATGCGACGACGGTACGCTCGGGGGGGTATGCCCGAGGCAAGATCAGCATTGAGACGGCTATGCCCTGGGAGCTGTTTCTCGATGGCGTATCCGTAGGGCAGGGACAGCTAACGCCCGCAGGGACGGAAGTGAAGCCTGTAGAGACGGACGTGACGCTCACCCCTGCGACGCACCAGCTGACGATTCGCCTAGTGACGAACGACACGACGCTCACGGCAGACCGCCTAGGGCTTCGGGTTGGCTTCACTCCCGATCGTGTGGGTGGGGATGTGACTTTCGGCACGGAACGTAAGCAATACGCCGACTTGACCTACATGATCTACGAGCCTGCGATGACCTCGACCTCGATCTCTCCCTCTGGTCGCTACTCAGTCCTCAGACTCCGTGAATACACCGACGATGCTCAGGCAATCACGCGCACCTACCTCTACGAAGGTACTCGGCGCATGATGGAGCTAACGGGTTCGCTTGCCTCTGCGCAGTGGATGAATGGGCGAGATGTCCTCTACTATGATGCCCCCACACGCCAGGGTAGGACGATCTATAGCTGGAGTCCTGTAGGGGCGCGCACGGAGGTGATCGCTCGTGGTATACCTGCAGATGTCTCCTATAGCTTCGTCCTGGGTGAAGAGGCGCTTCTGCTCTATACCCAGGAGAAGGGGACAGCTTACAAGACTACACTTGACCGCTTCGACTCTCCACGCGAGCGTATCGCAGGCTATCGCGATCGCTCCTTCCTCTCGCTCTATACCTGTGCGACGGGACAGATCCAGCCCCTTACTTTCGGCAATCGCTCTACCTATGTGCAGAGTATCTCTCCCACGGGCGAGCGGATTATCTTCGCCACCAGTACGCCCACGCCTACCCAGGTGCCCTTCTCTCGTAGTGACTTCTATGAGCTAGACCTGCGTACGATGCGCGTCGATACCCTCTTCGCTGAGACTGGGGGTATCTCGCAGGTGATGTATACCGCCCGAGCAGGCGAACTGCTCGTGGCTGGCTCGGCAGATGCCTTCGATTATGTCGGTTCGGTACTCCCTCATGGCAGTGCTGTCAATACCTACGACACTCAGCTTTTCCTCTATTCGCAGGCGAAGCGCCAGGCGCGCCCCTTGACGAAGGTGCTTGACCGCACTGTGTCCTCGGTACAGGTGTCGGATAAGCGCTTTGAGGCGGTATTCATGGCAGAGGTGGGGTACGACCGTGTGCTGTATCATGTGGATCTCGCCTCTGGTGCTATTCGCCGTCTGTCACAGGCGGAGACCTTCGTCAAGGGGTATTCACTCTCTGGTGATGGTGAGACCGTGACCTACTATGGGCAGAGTGACCGCAATGCTGACCGCTACTACTCTGTGAGTGTCAAGCGGGGACGTGAGGAACTGATCTATGACCTCTCGGCAGAGAAACTGCGTGATGTGGTTCTAGGCGACGTGAAGGACTGGAACTGGACAGCCCCCGACGGGACGGTAGTGCAGGGCTTCTACTGCCTGCCTCCGACCTTCGACCCAGCCCGTCAGTATCCTCTGCTGGTTTACTATTACGGGGGTACGGCACCAGTCTACCGTACGATGGAGGGAGCGTATTCACCCCAGATGCTCGCCTCGATGGGCTACGTCGTCTATGTCCTTAATCCTAGCGGTGCCACGGGCTACGGGCAGGAGTACGCTGCCCGCCATATCAATGCCTGGGGTAAGCGCACTGCAGACGAGATCATAGGGGCGGTGAAGGACTTCGCTGGCAAGCATTCGTTCATCAATGTCGAGCGCATTGGCTGTATGGGCGCGAGCTACGGAGGCTTCATGACGATGTACTTACAGACGCAGACGGATATGTTTGCCGCGGCGTGTAGCCATGCAGGGATATCGTCCATCTCATCCTACTGGGGCGAAGGTTACTGGGGCGTCGGCTATAGCACGGTAGCTAGCCGTGATAGTTATCCATGGAACAATCCTAAGCTCTATACCGAGCAGAGCCCTCTCTTCCTCGCTGACCGCGTCAAGACTCCGCTCTTGCTGATCCACGGACTGTCAGACACGAACGTGCCGATCGGAGAGAGCTGGCAGATGTTTAATGCCCTGCGTATTCTCGGTAAGCCGGTAGAGTTCGTCGGGGTCTATGAGGAGGATCACCATATCCTCAATCCTCGCAAGCGTCACGAGTGGACCTCGGCGATCATGGCATTCTTCGCCAAGTACCTTCAGGATGATCCCACGTGGTGGAATGACCTCTTCCCAGGGAAGTAGTTTCACAGAGGTCTGACCCTGTACTGTGAGGGGCTATGCCATAGATTATCTAGGGTATAGCCCCTTGCCTTGCAATTACCCGAAATGCGTATCTTTGTCGTAGGTAAGAGAGCCTGTCGTAAGTCTCTCAACGGGTGCGCCCGCCGCGCAGCAATTACAATTCTGATTTTATGATAGATGTAAAGACATCATTCGTAGGGCTGACACTGCAGAGCCCTATCATCGTGGGTAGCTCTGGTATTACCCGAAATCTCGATAAGGTGAAGGCCTTCGCTGAAGCAGGCGCAGGCGCGGTTATCCTCAAGTCTCTCTTTGAGGAGCAGATCGAGGCGCAGACGGCTTCGATGCAGTCGGAGGGTGACTATACGGAGGCATCCGATTACCTGGCTCACTATGTCCGTGTAGAGGAGGTGGGGCGTTATCTGGATCAGATCACACGATTCAAGCGTGAGCTCTCTATCCCCGTCATCGGCAGTATCTGCTGTACGCGCTCGGATAGCTGGACGGAGTTCGCTGCCCAGATCGAAGCGGCTGGGGCGGACGCTCTAGAGGTGAATATCATGCGTCTCGAGACGGATCTCTTCTTTGACGCTGAGGCGAGCGAACGCCTATATATAGACGTGGTCAAGGCGCTCAAGGCACGGGTACGTATCCCCATCATCATCAAGCTCTCTCGCTATCACACAGCTCTGCCCGCACTCGTGGATAAGCTAAGAGCATCGGGAGCGGCTGCCGTAACCCTATTCAACCGTACCTACCAGCCAGACATCAATCTCGACAACGAGACGCTCACGACGAGCGACGTCTTCACGCATGAAGGGGACTTCATCGAGACGCTTCGCTTCACGGCACTCGTCGGTGGTGCTGTCTCAGGCATCGAGATAAGCGCCTCTACTGGGATCTACCATTGGCAGGAGGTCGCCAAGAGCCTGCTGGCAGGTGCCCAGACCACCCAGATGTGTACCGCTCTCTACAAGGAGGGACCACGTGCTATCACGGAGGCACTCACGGGGCTACGTATGTGGATGCAGCATAGAGGCTACCTGACAGTGGACGAGATGCGCGGACGTCTCAATGCAGGAGCTCATGCGGACGCTCATACTTTCGAGCGCGTGCAGTTCATGAAGTACTTCGGTGGACACGGAGACCATCAGCGGTAAGCGAGGCAGGGGAGATATTGCAGATGTTAGGAAATGTTATTATATTTGCACTGTTTTACAAACAAAGTATCAATAGACTCAAATAACTAGTTAATAGAAAAGAATGAACAAGAAGTCAATCGCAATCGCACTCCTAGGTGCAATGCTCGTAAGCTCATGCGGTCTTAGCAATGCTGTCAAGGGTGGTGGTATCGGTGCTGCTGCCGGTGGTCTCCTCGGAGCTGGTATCGGTAAGGTAGCTGGCAACACTGGTATCGGTGCCGCTATCGGTACTGTAGTAGGTGGTGCTGCTGGTGCCCTCATCGGCAACAAGATGGACAAGCAGAAGCGTGAGCTCGAAGCAGCGATGGAGAACGCCAAGATCGAAGCCCTCAACGATGGACAGGCTATCCGCGTAACTTTCGACAGCGGTATCCTCTTCGCTACTGGCTCGGCTAACCTCAACTCGGCTTCACAGACTGCTCTGCGCACCTTCGCTCGCAACCTCGTAGCCAATGGTCAGACGAACATCGAGATCATCGGTCATACGGACAACACCGGTTCTGACCGCGTGAATGATCCTCTGAGCGTAAGCCGTGCTAAGAGCGTGTACAACTATCTCGCTAGCCAGGGCGTGACGAGCAATCGCATGACCTTCGCAGGTAAGGGTAGCCACGAACCTATCGCTGACAACTCTACGGCTGCTGGTCGTCAGGAGAATCGTCGTGTAGAGGTGTACATCCTCCCAAGCGCTGAGATGATCGAGGCTGCTCAGAACGGTACGCTCCAGTAATCTCCCCTCCTGCCATTAGGCAGTAAACGAAGGCGAGTAGATATGACAGCCATATCTACTCGCCTTCGTTTTTATGCCTTTGAGGGCGGGGTCTCGTCACTCGAGGTCTGTCGCTTTGCCTCCTTTGCTAGCCTATGGTGTCGCTATTTGCTAGGCGGGCGATGTCGTGCAGGATAGTCTCTGCCTCGTCGGGGTGGTGCCAGCGTATAGAGGGGTCGCGCTGCCACCAGGTCATTTGCTTGCGGGCGTAGTGGCGAGAGTTTCTCTGGATGAGGCGAATGGCTTCGCTCTCGGGTATCTCGCCCGAGAAGTGAGCGAAGAGTTCTTTGTAACCCACGGTGTTGAGCGCATTGAGGTCTCGGTAAGGATAGACCTGACGTGCTTCGTCGATGAGACCCGAGCGCACCATCTCTAGCACGCGCCTGTCGATGCGGTCATACAGCTCGGCACGCTCGCGTCGCAGTCCGATCTTGATCGTGCGCCAGGGGCGGGGGCGTGCCACGCCCGTATGGAAGGAGCTAAACGGCTTGCCCGACGAGAGGCAAACCTCATAGCCGTGCAGGACACGCTTATAGTTGTGCCTATCGACGCGGGCATAGTATTCGGGATCGAGCAGGCTGAGTTCGCCGAGGATGCCGTCCAGCCCTTCGGCATGATAGCGCGCCCAGACGCCTTCTCGCACCTCGGGATCGACATCGGGGATCTCGTCGATGCCCTGGCACAGGGCATCGATATACATCATCGAGCCCCCGGAGGCGACGACAGAGGGCAAGCGGGTGTGTAGGTCATTGATGATCTGCGTTGCCTCTGCCTCGTATTGGGCAGCGCTGTATGGCTCGTGGATCGACCTATGCCCGATGAGATGATGAGGCACAGCTGCACGCTCCGCAGGGGAGGGTGCAGCTGTGCCGATGGGGATCTCTCTAAATACCTGTCTAGAGTCTGCCGAGACGATCTCGGCTCCGAGTGCGCGGGCGATCTCGATGCTAAGGGCAGTTTTGCCTACGCCTGTGGCACCGAGCAGGACGACGAGCGTCGGGGCTGTGGCGGTCATAGCGATCTCTAGAGGTAGAGCTGATTAGTAGCCCTCTAGTGAGTCGAGGTCGGTGAAGCCTTCGGGATCGAGGTCGTCAAGGTCTAGCTCATCCTCCCCGAAGATATCATCTTCGTCGAAAGAGAGGGACGAACCTCCGACACTGCGCGTCTCTGCGAACTCGATCGAAGAGGTCTGCTCGGGAGCTTTGCCCTCTGAGAATGACACCACGGGGGCATCGAGTCGCTCACCAGGGATAATCTCGGCTAGCTCGATGTAGAATCCACGCTCGCTGAGCATGTCGAAGACGAAGAGCAAGCGGTCGCCCTTGTTGTCGATCATCTCCTCCAGCGTGGTGGAGTCCATGAGGTAGCTGTCGTAGCCTGCTCCCATACCCATGTCCATCATGGTGATCTCCTTATCCTTCGCCCATTCTTCGTCGCAGACGTAGAAGGTCGATAGCTCCGTGGGGCTATAGCCCAGGCTTGAGATGATGAAGTTATTGAGCTCTAGGAATGTTGCTTCCGAGTCAATGCGGATCTCGCGACGGAAATAATCGTTCTCGTCCGAGAGCATCAGTAAGCGATAAATCATATCAACTAATGTACTATGGTTATGTCTTGTTCTTGTCTATTGTAAGAGCAAAGATAACGAATATCTCCATACAGCAACGCCTGCGAGCCTGCCTACATCCCGTGTCTAGGCTCCTTGCCTAACCTCGGGAGGTCTGCGCCTACCCCTCGCTGAATGTCGTCCTGCCACTGCACCTCGTCGAAAACCTCTCGCCCACGTGCAGAGGTAAGCACGCTCAGCAGTGTGCATATGTCCTCTCCCTAGGGAAGCATTCTTCGGTTCACGTCCTGACCTGTACAAATCACGTCCTGGTCTCTACAGTTCACGTCCTGGTCTATGTAGACCAGGACGTGAACTGAAGAATTCTCACCCGAATACTCCTAATAGCCTCGCAAGGCGAGGGCTTTGTCTCATGCCTTGCCTTTAGTCTGCCTCTCGCCTTGATAGGCTCCCGACATACACCTTGGTAGTCCGCCGATACTCAAGTAGGGAGACCCTCGAGTTCTTACTTGAGTGTTCCCCGAGTCCCTACGTGAGTGTCGGCGGACTACCAAGGTGTATGTCGTTCCTACGCGCGCTTATATTTTCGGTCTCGGTGTCTAATAGAGGTGTGGCGTTTCAGTAGGTAGCCGGCGAGCGGAGAGGAGGGTGGTCTTTGCCTCTCGGAAGGTGAGTGCATGGAGGCTTGTTGTAGGGTAGAGGAATATGGGTTTTATCCTTCGGAGCTAGTCCACGATAATTTATTAACTTTGTCCCGTGCTTCTCTATGCCCATGCTGTATCTGTATGAGTGGGGTAGAGGAGGCTCGGGTGTCCACTGAGCGATAGCTTGGTGGACCATAGGACATATATATAAGTCAAGATATGAGATATATACAGAAGGCACTGCTGCTGGGCGGTATGCTTCTGACCCTTGGGTTAGGGGCGGTGAGTTGTACGAAAACGAAGGAGTTTGACCTGTACAACTATCAGGCGGCGACCCTACAGCTTCGCAACTTCTCGATCGCAGCAGCGAGCGATAGCACGCTCAAGGCTCATGCCTTTGCCATTCGCAATACTGCCGACATGGGGCAGGTTGCCAATGTTGTCCCCTTCTTCTTCGGGACGGAGCTTAAGGATGTGAAGTTTACGATCACGCCTGTCAATACCTCGGCTAAGGTGACGGTTTCTCTCGATGGACAGACCTTTACGGACTGGACAGCTGAGACGACATATACCTTCACCGCAGATCAAGACCACCTCTATGTGCGTATTGGTCTGGCGGGTACAGAGGCTACTTATACGTATCGTGTCAAGTTCAATGTCTATAAGTATGACCCTCACACGATCACATGGCAGATAGGAGGCGCGGCACCTGCAGATATTCTCTCTCGCGACTCGTATGGCAGGGTAGTCCCCTATGGCGATGGGCTGCTGCTTGTCGATGGGCGTGACCATGTGACGGGAGCGCCTCGCTACTATCGCGTGCGTCAGAGCCTTGCCACCGTATCACCTACGCAGTATGATGTGGCGGAGGAAGTGATGCTGACGGGCATTCCCGCAGGCGAATATATCAGACACGTCGAGTCTAGTGGTACGGATCTGTATGCCTTGACCTCGGAGGATCATGTGTATCAGCTCTCGGGGACGACCTGGACAGCTCTACCCATCGAGGTAGAGGTGGATGGTCTGCTCGGTGTACTGCCTGCTCGTACGAGTGATGCTGATCCTACGCTCGCCTTGCTGGTGAGGGATGCTGGGGGAGATAGACGCTTTGCTAGCTATATCGCTGGTAAGCTGACGGTCTCTACAGCCGAGGTGCCAGGCTCATTCCCTATGGCGGAGTTTATCGACGACTACTATGTGTCGTTCGCTACGACAGAGCGCTACGTGGGGTCTGCCCTGCGTCTCATCGGTGAGCGTCGCTCTGATGTGGTGTCTGAGACAGGTCGCTCGACATGGTACACGACCAATGGGCTCGATTGGCTCAATCTCTATCAAGAGGCGAATCGAGAGTTCAACGCTGTCTCCATCTCTGTAGTCGCAGTGGGAGATGTCCTGTATCGTATCGAGACACTCTCTGTAGGTGGCTGTGTCATCTACATGAGCCGTGACCATGGTACGACATGGAGCCGTGGATCGGAGGTCTCACTCGGAGGACTTGATCTCTCTCGCATGACTAGCCGAAGCATAGCGACTTGGTCGGCTGAGGGTACGATATACATGCTCGCAGGCGTTAATGATGCAGGAGATGCCCCCGCTACACTATGGGCGGGCATCCCACGCAACAATGACTATTAGTAGGACTGTATCTCTCGCTCGCTCCCGCTTCTGCCAGATGGCTGGACGCCTTAGATGGCTCGGAGCATTTCTCTTGCTACTTGCAGGCTTCGCTCCCGCCCAGGGGCAGGAGTATCTGTATGAGATAGGCGGAGAGCTAGGAGTAGGGAGCTATACGGGCGATGCCGTCCGACGCGTAGCACCTGCCCCGCTGGGCCTAGCGCTTGGTGTGACAGCGCGCTACAATATCAACTTCCGTGGCGTCCTCACCACGTCGCTGACCTATCGTGGTCTGCGGGGCTCGACGAGCTATGCGGACAATATCTTCCCTGCGGGGCAGGAGGCTTCATTCTCTACGAGTATGGTAGCACTCTCGGTCGGGGGAGAGTTTCACTGGAGACCGCTGAGCGATAAGTATCGCTACCTCGGCACGACGAGCCTGTCACCTTATCTAGGTGGGGGCGTGTCGCTCCTCGGAGCTTGGGGAAGTGCCAGCTCGGTCATTACCCCCGGAGTTTATGCGGCGATGGGGGTCAAGTACAAGCTCACGAGCCGCCTCACGGCTACGGCAGAGCTACGCTGGACGTACAGCCTTACCGACAGACTAGATGCCCTTAGCTCGGGGAGTGCATTCCTTGCCAATCCCTACGGAGTGAATGCAAGTAGTCTGAGAGGCAAGGACTCCTTCGGGGGGATTGCCATCGGGCTAAGCTACCACTTCGGTCTGCGAAACAAGAGCGACTGCTAGCCCTTCGCCCCGAGATAAGGACGGGCGGGAGAGAATAGATAAAGATAAATGAGAACCTTCGCTGAGCCACTGGCTGGCGAAGACAATAGATAAGAGATGACACAGACGACTGCTACTCTGCCAGAAGGCATCAAAGTCCCTGGACACGTCGCCATCATCATGGATGGCAATGGTCGCTGGGCACAGGAGCGAGGACTGCCACGCACGGACGGACACATCCGAGGTCAGGAGGCACTGCGTGAGACACTGCGTGCTGCTGCTGAGTTTGGGATCAAGGCGCTGACCGTATATGCCTTCAGCACAGAGAACTGGAATCGCCCTACCGATGAGGTGGAGGCGCTCATGGGGCTACTTGTCCATGCTCTGCATAGCGAGACACCCGAGCTGATAGCACAGGGCGTACGCCTCAAGGCTATCGGAGATCTGTCACGTCTGCCCGAGAAAGCTCTCGTGGCGCTTGATGAGACCCTCCAGCGCACGGCAGACTGCGAGCGCATCACGCTGACCATCGCGCTCAGCTATTCGTCTCGCGACGAGATCGCTCGTGTCGTGACCTCGATAGCAGAGGATGTGCTTGACGATACGGTGCACCCCAATGAGATCTCGGAGCAATTCATCGCTTCCTATCTAGATACACGTGACCTGCCTGAGCTGGATCTGATGATTCGCACGGGAGGGGAGTATCGCATTAGCAACTTCCTCCTCTGGCAGGCGGCGTATGCCGAACTGTATTTCTCTCAGCGTTACTGGCCCGACTTCGGGCGAGAGGCATTGCTCGAGGCTATCGTGAGCTATGCCGAGCGTGAGCGTCGCTTTGGGCTGACGGGTGAGCAGATCAGCGCTACCGAAGACTAAGAGACCGCCTACAAGCCTCACTTCATCAGAGTACATTACGAGACTACCTATAATGTTCAGAAAGTTATACCTCGGCTGCGCGCTAGTAGCCACTGCCACGCTGACAGCTCCTTCGCTGGTAGCACAGACGACCACACAGATCGACACGCTCACCATTACGGGAGAGCGGATCGATAACCCTGCTGTGGACTACGCGCATCCTACGACCAAGATACTTGCCGATGTCAAGATAACGGGTGCTGTGAGCTACGACGAGTTCGTCCTGCGCAGTCTCTCGTCTCTGGCTCCAGGGGATAAGGTACAGATCCCTGGCGTTGCCCTGACCAATGCCGTGAGCCGCTATATGCAGTACGGCTATTTCTCCAACGCCCGCGTCATCGTCACTAAATACGTTGGTGACTATGCCTGGATCGAGATCCAGCTGACCGAGAATCCCCGCATTGCCTCCGTGACCTACACGGGTGTGGGCAAGAGCGACCGCGAGGAGCTAGAGAAGCGTATTGGTCTGCGCCGTGGCGTGCAGATCTCTCCCAATATCTTCGACCGTACGCGCCAGCTCATCAAGCGTTACTTCGATGAGAAGGGTTACCGCGAGATGAAGATGACCATCGACCAGACACCCGACTTGAGCGAAAAGAACTTCGTCAATCTCACCATCGATATCGACAAGAGTGGCAAGACCAAGATCGGAGAGATCCACTTCGAGGGCAATGAGGTGCTGACAGACAATCAGCTCCGCCGTGCGATGAAGAAGACCAACGAGACCTTCTCATGGAAGCGTCTCGTGCCTAGCTTCCTTGAGATCTTCAGTGCCAAGAAGCTCGTGGACGAAGAGATGCGCAAGGATCTTCAGAATATCGTTACCCGCTATCAGCGTGCGGGCTATCGTGATGCGGAGATTGTCTTCGATAGCATCGTGCCTCGCAATGACGGCACGCGCAAGGTCGATCTCTATGTCAAGGTCGCCGAGGGGCAGAAGTATTTTATCAAGGATATTCGTTTCGTCGGTAATACCAAGTACAGTAGCGAAGTGCTTCATCACGTTCTCGGGATGAAGCCTGGTGATACATATGACCAGAGCCGTCTGACCGAGCGTCTGCAGTCTGATGAAGATGCCGTGGGCAATCTGTATTACAATAATGGTTACATCTTTGCGGGCATTGATCCCGTGGAGACCAATGTCGTGGGGGACTCCGTCTCGCTCGATATTCGTGTGACCGAGGGACCTCAAGCGACGATCAATAAGGTGACGATCAAGGGTAACGACATCGTCTACGAGGATGTCGTGCGTCGCGAGCTATATACCAAGCCTGGTACGCTCTTCAGCCGTGAGGATCTGATGAACTCTTACCGTCTCCTCAATCAGATCGGTCACTTCGATGCTGAGAAGTCAGTACCCAACGTCCTGCCCGATCCTCAGAACGGAACGGTAGACATCGAGTACGACCTCACGCCCAAGAGCAATGACCAGCTGACCCTCTCTATCGGATGGAGCCAGACCGGTATCATCGGTACGCTCGGCTTTACCTTCACGAACTTCTCTATCGAGAACATTTTCCGCCCCAGCATGTATAAGGGCATCATCCCACAGGGGGATAATCAGAAGCTCTCGATCAATGCCCAGACGAATGCTCGCTACTACAATCAGATCAGCCTCAGCTTCAGCGATCCCTGGTTTGGCAAGAAGCGTCCTAATCTGCTAAACGTGAGTGCCTACTATTCGCGCACCACAGCGATTGACTCTCGCTACTACAATACCCAGATGAATAACTACGTCTATAGCAATCCCTATGGCTATGGTGGGTATGGTGGCTACCGGTATGGTGGGTACGGCAACTATGGCTATGGCAATGGCGCAAGCTCTGCCCTCTACCAGAGTGCTTACGACTCGGACAAGAGCCTGACGATGCTCGGGTTCTCTATCGGTAATGGTCGCAGACTTAGCTGGCCCGACAATTGGTTCCAGGTCTATGCAGGGCTGAACTATAATAACTATCGCCTACGCAACTGGATCTACAACACCTTCGAGAACTTCCACGATGGCAGTGCCAACGACATTAACCTAGAGCTTCGCATCGAGCGTAACTCTATTGACAATCCCGTCTTCACGCGTCGTGGCTCGGAGTTTAACTTCTCTGTCAATCTGACCCCTCCTTACTCTATGTGGGATGGCAAGGACTATGCCAGCAGTACCCTCAGCCAGACAGAGCGCTATCGCTGGCTCGAGTACCATAAGTGGCGTTACTCTGCCAAGGTGTACATTCCTCTAATGAACCCCATGACTGTCAAGCGTACGCCTGTGCTGATGGCTCGTATGGAGGGAGGTATCATCAGTAGCTACAACAAGTACAAGCGCTCCCCCTTCGGCACCTACTACATGGGTGGAGATATGATGAGCGCGTCGATGAGCTCCTATATGAATGAGACGATTGGTCTGCGTGGTTATGCCAATGGATCTATCGCTGGAGCTAACTATGACTACGCCTATTCGTACTTCAAGACTGCGCTCGAGCTTCGCTACCCACTGATCTTCGAGCAGTCGACTACGGTATGGCTTCTCGCCTTCGCTGAGGCGGGTAACGCTTGGCGTGATACGAACCAGTACAATCCTTTTGACCTCAAGCGCTCGGCTGGTCTCGGTGTCCGCATTATGCTGCCGATGGTAGGATTGCTTGGTATCGACTGGGGTTATGGTTTCGACCGACCCAACCCATATACCAATACCCGAGGAGGTAGCAACATCCACTTCGTCCTGGGTAAGGATCTCTAGCCACCCTCATCTCTCGTGCCTGTCCTATGCCTTGGGCTAGGGCGGGCACGAGAGACTAACTAATATTACTCGACACGATTATGATCAAGAAACTCTTTGCACTCATCGCCCTCATCGTGGGCGTGAGCTTCGGCGCTTCGGCGCAGAAGACAGCTCTCGTAGATATGGAATACATCCTCGGCAAGATCCCCGCCTACGAGATGATGAACCGCCAGCTCGAGGATGTATCCAAGAAATGGCAGAGCGAGGTGACGGCGCAGGAGACCGAAGCCCAGACCATGTACAAGAAGTATCAGGCGGATATCGTCTTCCTCAGCGCTGATCAGAAGAAGAGCCGTGAGGAGGCTATTATTGCCAAGGAGAAGGCTGCCTATGATCTCAAGCGTAAGTACTTCGGTCCCGAGGGCGACCTCGTCAAGCGTCGCGAGTCGCTGATGAAGCCTATCCAGGACGAAGTGTGGAAGGCGCTCAAGGAGCTTGCCACCAGCGGAGGTTATCAAGTCATCTTCGACCGCTCTAGTGGGCAGATCGTCTATGCTGATCCAGCTGCCGATATCAGTGCTCTAGTGCTAGAGCGTATGGGATACGGGAAATAATATATATCTTCGCTAAGCGTTTGGAAGCGTAGTGACAGGTTAAAACAAGATAATTCATTCACCTACTCAAATACAAAAAGAAGACAATGAGAAAACTATTTATGGCCCTAGCTCTGGCTCTGCCACTAGCTCTGACGGTATCAGCACAGCAGCGTGTAGCCGTAGTCAATAGTCAGGAAGTAATGGCAGCTCTGCCCGATGTCAAGGCAGCCGAAGCTAAGCTACAGGAGCTAGCGACCAAGTACGATGCCGACATCAAGAGCATGCAGGACGAGTATCGCACCAAGGCGGAGTCTTTCGTCAAGGAGCGTGACACGCTCCCCGAGGCAGTCCGCACGCGTCGTCAGCAGGAGCTACAGGATATCGAAGGTCGCATTCAGCAGTCTTACCAGGCTATGCAGGAAGACCTACAGAAGCAGCAGCAGGCACTCCTCGCTCCTATCCAGGCGAAGGTGCAGACCTCTATCCAGCGCGTGGCTGATGCTGATGGTGTGACCTACGTACTCGAGCAGGGTATGATGCTCCACGTCGGCAAGGATGCTGTGAACCTGACCGCGAAGGTACTAACGGATCTCGGGGTCAAGAAGTAATCTTCTTCGCCGACGCCACGAGCGAAGGCAAGAGGTTACCCAGTGACTAAATATATCATCGAGGGCAGGTATCGCATATGAGCGACGCCTGCCCTCGTGCCTTTTATTACTAGAGACTGCCGTAGAGGTCGTGCGAGACGAGGGCTGAGCGTAGGGATGAAGGAAGCGTACCCGCATACGTGACCTAATCCGAATCGTGATAGCGACGTAGCATCTCGTGACTTGTGCAATGTCTCCCTAGAGCATCAGATCTTATGTATTACCGTTTCATACGAGGGCTAATGCTTTCGCTTGCCCTAATCGCTATTCTCTCTGCCTGCGGTGTGCAGGGCAGTCACTCCGAACGTTTCGACCGCGTGCATCCTGGCATGACGCGCGCCGAGCTTATCGCTTTGCTTGGGGCTCCCTCTCTGCGTGGCTTCGATACGCAGAGCGAGACGCTGACCTATGCGAGTCGCTCACTCACGCATTACATTCGTCGGGTCATCCGACTAGAGTCGGGTGTCGTCGTCTCGATGCGCAATGAGGTAGAGGAGATCAATCCCCAGCATGCTACACCCGAGCCCACGCGCCCCATCATCATTGCTCCCGAGGAGCGTCCTCGCTACGATCGCCCCTATTCTCGTCCACCTGTCATCACCTCTGAGCAGGAGGAGTGGTTTGAGGATCTGATGCGCCGTTACAATAGCGCGACCTTCTCCAGCGACAAGCGCGAGGTGCTCAATTTCGCTCTGCGCAATGGCACTTTCAGCTGTGTCCAGGTGCGCAGGCTGATGCAGACCTGCACCTTCGACAGCGAGAAGTGGGAGATGCTTCAGCTCCTTGCTCCTGCCATCTATGATCCGCACAATGCTTATCGCATTGCCGACATGTTCACGTTCGACAGTGAGAAGCGTCGTGCCATTCAGATCATCGAGGGGCGATAGGCGCGGACTATCCTCTCTAATAGTTCGTCAATAAACAATGCCTCTCTTCTAGGGGTTATCCAGTCATAGCAACAACTAAATACAGATAAAGAAATTATGTCAAGAGAACATCGCCGATGCCTCATCATAGGCTCGGGTCCCGCTGGCTATACTGCCGCCATCTATGCCTCGCGTGCCAACCTCTCGCCTCTCCTCTACGAAGGCATTCAGCCCGGTGGTCAGCTCACCACGACGACCGAAGTGGAGAATTTCCCTGGCTATCCTGAGGGTATCACGGGTCCTGCGCTGATGGCAGACCTACGCAAGCAGGCTGAGCGCTTCGGTGCCGAGGTGCGTCGTGGCATCGCGACCAAGGCTGATCTCTCTGTGCGTCCCTTCGTCATCACGTTCGATACAGGCGAAGAAGTTACAGCCGACACCCTCATTATCTCGACGGGGGCTACAGCCAAGTATCTCGGTCTGCCCGACGAGCAGAAGTATGCTGGTATGGGTGTGTCTGCCTGCGCGACTTGCGATGGTTTCTTCTATCGTCGCAAGCGTGTGGCGGTAGTCGGTGGTGGCGACACTGCCTGCGAGGAGGCACTCTACCTCTCGGGTCTAGCCGAGCATGTCTACCTCATCGTGCGCAAGCCCTATCTCCGTGCCAGCGAGATCATGCAGGAGCGTGTGCGCAAGGCAGAGAATATCACCATCCTTTTCGAACACAATACCGTAGGACTCTTCGGTGAGAATGGTGTCGAAGGTGCGCGCCTCGTTAAGCGTCTCGGCGAACCAGACGAGGAGCGCGTAGACATCGCCATCGATGGTTTCTTCCTCGCTATCGGTCATTCGCCCAACTCCAGCCTCTTTGCCGAATATCTCGACCTCGACGAAGTTGGCTACATCAAGACCAATGGTCATTCGCCCTCGACTTGCGTTCCTGGTGTCTATGCTGCGGGAGACGTGGCAGACCCGCACTACCGTCAGGCGATCACGGCTGCGGCTATGGGCTGTAAGGCAGCCATCGAAGCCGAACGCTACCTTGGCGAACAGGGTCTCTAGTCCCTTCATGCTGAGAGCCGCCTAGGCTCTACAGATACACGACGTCCCCCGATGCGATCAATGCGCATCGGGGGACGTCTCTTATTTATTCTCCTGGATTTAGCGCGGGCAGGGTGTAGAAACTATGCGAACCGCGTCCCTGCATAGCTACTGTCCCCGCTTCACGTAGCTTAGCCAGCTCCCGAACGGCACTCGTACGGGATAGCCCCGTCATACCGATGTATTCGGCGACGGATAGGCGTCCGTGTGTATGTAGATGACTGAGGGCAAGCGCAGTGCGTTCCTCTCGTCCAGTGCTAGGGGATGTGTAGCGTCGGGGCTTGGCACGCTCTAGCTTGCACCCGCGGGCGATCTGCTCGATGAGCTCTCTGTCGGGGCGGAAGTGAACTCCGCCGATCTCGATACTCGTGGCATTGCGTCGTGTCGGGCTATTGTCCTCTCGCTCTGCACCAGCTTTGAGCTGGAGCGCTGGTGCGAATGCGCCCATCCCATTGACACGTACCGAGTAGCCCCATGCCATATAATTTGCCATCTTGCTGACGAGGGTACAGATGATTCCCTCTACCTCTCCGACGCCGAAGGTCGTCCCGTCTGCGATCTCTCTGGCGAGCCGTCGCAGCTCGACCTGATGCTCGATGATCATTTTGGGATAGGTCGTGCGCTTGCCATTGCCCCGCACGTCAGGCATCTCTTGCATAATGTACTTTGCCATTGTTTTTCGTGTATTTAGAGGTTAATCGCGAAGTCTAACGACCCTCTAGAGCCCTAGACTTCGTCTGCAAAATTACAAAACCATCGCCCCGAAGTCAAGCACTACCCTTACCAATGCTCCGATCCAAAGTTTGGATTGCCCAATCCAAATAATGAATCGGCGAATCTAAACAATGGATTGCCCGATCCAAAGTTTGGATTCAAGCTGGCTGACCGTGATTCAGAAGTTTGATTCCTGCTATCCTGCTCTTTCGATGGGCTTTAGATCCTTTATGGGTTTTGTCATTAGTCTATGGAGATTTCTTGAGAATGTCGGTCAATGGCTTATCGTTTTGCGTGTTACGGTAGATTTTGTTCTCGAAGTTTTATCTATAGAAGACGAGGCTACGACTAGGTGGCTACTTGAGCGTGAGGGATAACCTGTGGGCAGAGCATTCGCCTATGAGAAGGGGGTAAAATGGGGTGGGGGGATTTGGAAAGTAATTGTATCTTTGTGGAGGAGGTTGGGTTAATTAGTCTAGCCTGCCGAGACCGATGTTTAGGAATCAATATTCACGAACTATTATAAATAGTAACTAACAATGAATGATCCTGTGATCTTTAACCTCATCGAGGAGGAACACCAGCGTCAGCTCAAAGGTATTGAGCTGATCGCATCCGAAAACTTCGTCAGTGATGACGTTATGCGCGCTATGGGTAGCTGTTTGACCAATAAGTATGCTGAGGGATACCCTGGGCGTCGCTACTACGGTGGCTGTGAGGTCGTGGACAAAACCGAGCAGATCGCCATCGATCGTCTATGCCAGCTCTTCGGTGCTGAGTGGGCTAACGTACAGCCTCACTCTGGTGCGCAGGCGAATATGGCAGTACTGTTAGCGTGTCTAGAGGCTGGCGATACGTTTATGGGGCTAAATCTTGCCCATGGCGGACACCTCTCACACGGCTCTCTCGTCAATAGCTCGGGCATTCTCTACAAGCCCGTCGAGTACAACGTCAAGGAGTCTGACGGACGCGTGGACTATGATCAGATGGAAGCGCGCGCCCTAGAACACAAGCCTAAACTTATCATCGGCGGGGGATCAGCCTACACCCGCGAATGGGATTACAAGCGTATGCGTGAGATCGCTGACAAGGTCGGCGCGATCTTCATGGTCGATATGGCGCATCCCGCAGGCCTTATCGCTGCAGGTCTCCTAGACAATCCTCTCAAGTATGCCCACATCGTGACGAGTACGACGCACAAGACGCTCCGTGGTCCACGTGGTGGTATCATCCTTATGGGTAAAGACTTCCCCAATCCATTCGGCAAACTGACGCCTAAGGGTGAGGTGAAGATGATGTCTGCACTCCTCGACTCGGCTGTCTTCCCAGGCGTACAGGGCGGACCACTAGAGCACGTGATCGCAGCCAAGGCAGTTGCTTTCGGCGAAGCACTCAAGCCAGAGTTCAAGCAATACCAAGCCCAGGTACAGCGCAATGCTCAGGCTATGGCAGAGGCATTCGTTCGTCGTGGGTACAAGCTTATCTCTGGCGGTACGGACAACCACTGCATGCTCATAGACCTGCGTGCGAAGTTCCCCGAGCTTACGGGTAAGGTTGCCGAGCGTGTACTCGTAGAGGCAGATATTACGGTGAATAAAAACATGGTGCCATTCGATAGTCGCTCAGCCTTCCAGACCTCTGGTATCCGTGTCGGCACGAGTGCTATCACGACACGCGGTGTCAAGGAAGACAAGATGGATGCGATCGTCGAGCTGATAGACCGCGTGCTCTCTGCTCCCGAAGATCCCGCGGTGATCGCTGCCGTGCGTGCCGAGGTCAATGCGATGATGTCGCCACTACCTATCTTCGCTTGGTAAGATTGGAGCGACGACTAGATACAGTATAATCTATGTGCTGGCTCATCCAGACCATGCAGTGGCAGGGATCACACGAGCGATCTGCAAGCCCCGAGCGGTGGACTGGATGGGCTAGCCCTTTCATTTAATAGATCAGTATGAAGAAAACAATGCTAAGCGTAGCGGCGTGCGTCGGACTGCTCTTCTCGTCATGTACGACAGAGCAGAAGGTGCTGACGGATGCTGAGTACAATAAGGGTATCAACATCATCCCGATGCCCGTGGAGCTCGTAGAGACTGGGGCAAGTCCCTTCGTCCTGACGAGCAAGACCAAGATCTCTGCCGAGGGTGCCGAGGCTGAGACGATCGCGAAGTTCCTAGCTGCGAAGCTCGGTAGCTCTACAGGCTACAGCCTCACGACTGAGCAAGGTACCTCGGGTGATATTCGTCTGAGCATCGTCGTAGGGCATGAGGGACTAGGTCCCGAGGGCTATACGCTCAAGGTAACGAGCGATGGTATTGACATCGTGGGACAGGATGCCGAAGGGTTATTCTGGGGTATTCAGACCCTTCTACAGCTTCTTCCCGCAGAGATCGAGAGCAAGACAGCTATCGCTAATGCCCTCTGGACTATTCCTACAGTAGAGATCCGTGACGAACCAGCGTTCGCCTATCGTGGTATGCTCATCGACGTGTGTCGTCACTTCGCTACTGTCGATGAGATGAAGGCGCATATCGACCTGCTCTCTATGTTTAAGCTCAACCGTCTGCACTGGCACCTCACCGAAGACCAGGGCTGGCGTATCGAGATCAAGAAGTATCCACGTCTGACAGAAGTCGGTTCACGCCGTACGGAGTTTGATGGTACGGAGTACGGGCCATTCTTCTACACGCAGGAGCAGATCAAGGAGATCGTGGCATACGCTACCGAGCGTCACGTGACGATCATTCCCGAGATCGAGCTGCCAGGTCACGCCATGGGTGCTATCGCGGCTTACCCCGAGCTGTCTTGTTTCCCCAAGACGCAGAAGGGTAGCGACTATGCCGTGCGCAACATCTGGGGCGTAGAGCTGGATGTATATTGCCCAGGTAAGGAGCACACGTTCCAGTTCCTCAGTGATGTGATCGACGAGGTAGCACCGCTCTTCCCTGGCGAATACTTCCATATCGGTGGCGACGAATGTCCTAAGGATCGCTGGAAGATTTGTCCTGACTGTCAGCGCCGTATCAAGGAGGAAGGTCTCAAGGATGAATACGAACTGCAGAGCTACACCATCCGCAGAGCTCAGGAGATGCTCGCCAAGCACGGCAAGAAGCTTGTCGGCTGGGAAGAGATCCTAGAGGGCGGTCTCGCTCCATCAGCGACTGTAATGAGCTGGATCGGAGAGGAGAGCGGCATCAAGAGCGCGAACATGGGTCACGATGTGATCATGACTCCAGGTAGTGGCGGTCTCTACATCGACCATTATCAGGGTGACAGCAAGATCGAACCTGTGGCGATCTGTTGCTATTCGCCCCTGAGCAAGGTGTACGACTATTACCCTGTGCCTGCTGCTATTGCCGAAGACAAGCGTCACCACATCCTCGGTGCGCAGGTCAATGTGTGGGCTGAATACCTCTTCACCGATGCTCAGCGCCAGTACATGTCTTATCCTCGTGCGATGGCACTTGCCGAAGCAGTATGGACGCCTCGTGAGAAGAAGAACTTCGACGACTTTAGCCGTCGTATCAATAACGCCTACGTTCGTCTCGACCAGTATGGCACGAACTATCACATTCCTCTGCCCGAGCAGCCCGGTGGCTCTGCGAACTTCGTGGCATTCGTAGACTCTACGAAGCTAGAGCTTACGACCACACGCCCCATCAAGGTAGTCTATACCCTCGATGGCTCTGAACCCACAGCTACTAGCACGGAGTACACGGCTCCTATCCCTGTGAGCGAAAATAAGGTGATCAAGGTGGCTAGTGTACTGCCCTCGGGCAAGATGAGTACGGTGCGTGCGATCACTTTCGAGAAGCAAGCCCTTGCTCCAGCCGTAGAGCTTAAGGATGTGAAGCCAGGTCTTCGCACCCAGACCTCTGTCGGCAACTATATGGTAGCTGCTGATCTCGAGAATGTGACCAACTGGACGCCTGGCTATGTGGAGAAGATCTCTCAGATTATCCCCGACAAGCTGATCAACAACTTCGACGAGTTCCCCCGCAAGGCGGTCGTTGCCGAAGGTTATGTGCTGATCCCTGCCGATGGCGTGTACTTCTTCTCTACGAACTATGACCAGCTCTTCATCGATGGCGAACTCCTTACGGACAATACTGGTGAAGTGAAGAAGTTCAGTCGCAAGGACAAGAGCCGTGCGCTCAAGGCTGGTTACCACCACGTCAAGATCATCTTCATCGGAGCCTCCTATGGTGGTATCCCCAACTACTGGGATGATGGTCAGGCGCATATCCGCGAAGCGTCTGAACGTGGCTTCAAGACCTTCGAAGCCGTAACTGGTACGCCCGTAGTAGCAGAAGCGAACTAACCCAATCCCTTCACCTGATCTCGCGTGAGCTGCGCCTAATACCCAGCTCCGCGCGATCAAATGTTAAGCCCCCGAGAGACGAGTATCATCTCTCGGGGGCTTGACATTTGGCTTTAGATGATTGTCATTTGCCGAATAGCTCTGCGTGTGACCCTACTCGGGTCAGGATTATTATCTCTTCTCCCAGCTCGTTTTTCTCTAACCATATGAGCAGGAGATCTCCCTCGATATGTAGCTCTATATATCCGAGATAGTTCCCAATGAGCCTGTGGGGACGCATAGCCAAGGGAATCCCTGTACCATCGGCAAGTATCTTGATGGCTTCAAGTATCTTACGCTTCTTGTTCTCTTGTCGGAGATACCTCTTGAAGTCTTTCTTGAACTTCGTCGAATACTCAATCCTCCGTATCGTCATCACCTAGTATAGATGCTTCGATAGTCTCCAAGCTGGTCGTGTCTACTATGCCAGCCGTCTTGCCCTCTCTAGCCTCCTCGCATGCCTGTATCGTCTCTTCGCTGTAGGGTCTGTACCCCATTCGGTAGAGCAAAGTCTCGAGATAGTTGCTAAGGCTTCTGTTCTCAGCCTTTGCCTCTGACTTCAAGCTGGCGAGAATTCCCCGATCGATGCGGATAGAGGTTGATTCCTTTATTCCAGTGGTACTCATATTACAATGTATTTAATCTGATGCAAAGTTAATCAATTCCTACTTTCTCCGTATCGTTGAGATGATGTGTGGGCTAGTCTTGTGCTGCTTGGGGTGAAACCTTCTAGTCGAATATCCAAATTCTCCTAGTGTATTTCGCTGAATACTAGATGTCTATTCCCCATTAGTCCCGTGAGATTATATAAATCAAGTGCTATATTCATATGAGTATAGTACTGTATTCATATAAGTATAGTACTATACTCGTATGAATATAGTACTTTACTTATAGATGGAGATGGAGGGAATGGGGAAAAGGGATAGGGCTATTAGGGTTCTGTGGTGGATGCTTTGGGAAAAGTTTCTAGGGCGTTCGGGGAGTGGATTGGATGCCTGGGGGATTGGGAATGGGTGGATGGAGAAGGTTAGGATTGGGCGTGAGATAGACATGACTGGGCGTGGGGTAGCAGATTGCGATAAAAGATCTGCCCGCATCCCTCGATCGAGGAATGCGGGCAGATGGTATTGGGAGCGGGAAGCTATTAAGCGAGGCGACGGCTACCGTCAGAGATGACTACGTCGTAGAACTTTGGTTCGCGACCGTACTTCTCCATATAACGCTTCTTGGCTTCAGCCTTGAACGTGTCGTAGAGTTCGTTCTTGACCAGATTGATCGTACAACCTCCGAAGCCACCACCCATCACACGGCTACCCGTTACGCCTAGCTCCTTGGCAAGGTCGTTGAGGAAGTCGAGCTCTTCGCAGCTAACCTCGTAGAGCTTGCTCATGCCGTGATGTGTCTGATACATGCGGTCACCCACGGTCTCGTAGTCGCCACGCTCTAGAGCATCGCAGACATCGAGGACGCGCTGTACCTCGCCGATGACGTACTCTGCACGCATATAGTCTTCGGCTGTGATCTCGTCCTTGACTTCGTCGAGCCAAGCCATAGGTGCATCGCGGAGGAACTTAACCTCGGGATGACGCTTAGCGATGGCTGCTACGGCTGATTCACAGCTTTCGCGACGCTTGTTGTAGGCAGAGGAAGCCAGTTCATGCTTGACCACTGAGTCCACGAGAAGAAGGCGATAGCCTACGGGCTTGAATGGGAAATACTCATACTCAAGGCTCTTGCAGTCGAGACGGATCAGATGACCTTCCTTACCGAAGACAGAAGCGAACTGGTCCATGATACCACACTTCACGCCGACATAGTTGTGTTCTGTCGCTTGACCGATCTTAGCAAGCTCGAACTTGTCGATGCCGAGGGAGAATAGTTCGTTGAGTGCGAAGGCAAAGGTGCTCTCTAGAGCTGCCGAGGACGACATACCAGCGCCGAGAGGTACATCACCTGCGAACACTGTGTCGAAGCCTCCGATCTTGTGACCGCGCTTCTGGATCTCACGAGCTACGCCGAAGACGTAGCGAGCCCAGCTCTGCGTGGGGGCGTCAGCCTCCTCTAACCCAAACTCAGCGCTCTCGCCGAGGTCGAGGGCATAGGCACGAATGCGATCTGTACCATTGAGACGGATCTCGGCTACCATAGCCTTGTCTACGGCTCCAGGGAAAACGAAGGCACCATTGTAGTCGGTGTGCTCACCGATGAGATTGATGCGACCAGGTGAGGTGTAGAGTGCACCGGTTTCGCCGTATAGCTCGGCGAACTTGGCGCGGATGTTTGCTGTATTCATTTCTTTGTGATTGTTATAGAGTCTGATTGATCTACTAGTATGGTTGTGGAAGAGGGACGAGGGGAACATCAGAGTGTCGCTTTCCCTTGGAGATGACTCTCTTTAGTATGTAGGTTCGGATGTCTCTGTCTGGTATCTCAGGATCATATTCTCTCTCGTAGACAGCTAGCTCGACGAGATATTCATATCCTTCTTCGTATTCGAAGGTGGGAAGGTAGAGATCCAGGGCTCCCAGCTATCTTGTCCTATGGGGCGCGCGAAGAAGTTTGGAGAGCCCTCTGCCATCCATGTTACTTCCGTCGGGCGACGAAAAGCGATCTGGAGCGTGATGTCCCCGATGTACTTGCCAGCTGGATCTGTGGGTTCGTTGCTCCGATCGCAGCTCTGCACTGATGCGAACATCAGTAGACAGAGTGCAAGGCGAAAGATGATCTTGAATGTCTTCATAATGTTGATGGAGCTAGTGATAGGGGAGAGAAGAAAACAATTCGAGGAGCTGGGCTAACCCAGCCCCTCGAATTATAGTAATTGGTAGGCGCGACTAGGGAAGTTGCTTTACCTTATGTCCTACGAGAGCGTAGTAAAGGAGGTAGGCTTCACCGATGATCACGATCGCCCAAGTCCACTGCCAAGAGCCAAGGACGTCAGCTGCGAGACCTTGTACGAGTGGTAGAATAGCACCACCGACTACACCCATCATTAGGGCGCCAGAGCCAGCAGATGTGTATTTGCCGAGCTTATCAATAGCGAGAGCAAAGATCGCACCCCACATGATAGAGTGGAAGAGACCAGAGCCGATGAAGATCCATGGGTTGTTCGTGAGCATACCAGCCGTTACGAGTAGACCTGCACCGATAGATGTCACTGCGAGCATCGTCGTGGCACTAATCTTGTTTAGGAAGCTACCGCAGAGACGACCAATGAGCATCGTGCCCCAGTAGATAGATGCCATCGTAGCAGCTTCTGTAGGAGCGAAGCCGAGGTCTACGGCGTACAGGTTGATATTAGCCCCGACAGCTACCTCCACACCTACGTACATGAAGATGGCAACTACCCCGAGCGTTAGGTGGCTGAAGCTCCATACGCTCTTCTCTAGGACTTCGTCTTCCTTCTTTTCTGTGCTAGCGATTGGGGGGAGGTTCACCTTGCCGAGGGCGAAGATGATGATACCCACTAGGACGATCAGCACGAGGAAAGGAATGTAGAGAGATGTCAGGCTAATATCCAGACCACTCTTACCACCGAAGATGAGGAAAGCTACGAGCAGTGGACCGATGGTCGTCATCGTAGAGTTACCAGAGCCAGCGATCGAACCACGCGTTACGGGTGTAGTGCCTGGCACGTCACACGCAGCGATGTAGGGATTGATCACCGCCTGAAGGAACGTCATAGCCGAACCAGCAACGAAAGCCGCAAGTAGGAAGATCCAGTAAGCTACGGGGATCACGACATCGCCTTCGTACTTGAAGCCTTCGCCAGCAGCACGAGCTTGAGCGATTATAGGAGCGAATTTCTCAGCATCCACCATTTCGAAGACGTATGCCGATAGCTCATACAGACCGAAAGCTGCGATGAGAATGACGAGACCTGTGGTGAGTGTCTTCTTATAACCGTTCTTCTCAATATAGCGTGCGCTAGGAGTACCCATCACGAGATACGCTAGGAAGAACGAGAAAGTAAGTGCCGTCGTTAGAACGTTAATGGCACTACCGCCCATCAGCAGGTAAGCAGCCTGCATAGGACCCTGGAATTGCTGATTGAGGTTCGTGATGAGCCCCACGAGCGACATCAGCACCACCATAATAATGAATGGTACGAGATAGCTCTGCGTTTGCTTGTTTTGCGTCATTTGTCGAATGAAACTATTGAATTAAACTTAATTACTCTGATACCTTGAAGGCGAAGACCGTCGTCGAGCGGAAGGTTTCGCCAGGATTGAGGCGTGTCGTGGGATACTCGGGGCGGTTTGGGCTGTCGGGATAGTGCTGTGTCTCTAGACAGAGTGCTGCACGAGCTGGATAACGAGCGTCGTGCTTGCCCCTCATGTTACCACTCATCCAGTTGCCAGTGTAGAGCTGTACGCCGGGTTGGTCGGTGAATACCTCCATCGTGATGCCCGTTTTGGGCGAAGAGCAACGCGCAGCGAAGCCAAGCTTGCCCAGAGGTTTGTCGAGGATATAGGTGTGGTCGTAGCCACGAGCCCACACGAGCTGATCGATCTTCGTATCAATACGCAAGCCGACCTCTGTCGCCGTGCGGAAGTCAAAGGGAGTACCTTCGACTGCCTCGGGCTTGCCGTAGGGAATAGCTGTATCGTCTGTGGGGAGATATTCCTGTGCATTGATCTCTAGCAGGTGATCGTGGATGCTGGGATCTCCATCGCCCGAGAGATTGAAATAGGCGTGATTGGTCAGATTGATCACCGTAGGCTTCGTAGTCGTAGCCTCGTAGTCGATAGCCAGCTCATTGTCTTCGGTCAGCGTGTAACGCACGACGACGCGAAGCTCTCCAGGATAACCCTCTTCACCATCAGGCGAGGTATAACCAAGGGCAAGACTGCTGGACGTATGCTCTAGGATATCCCACACGACGCTATTGAAGCCTACGAGCCCACCGTGGAGCGCATTCGGACCATTATTGATAGCGAGCGAATACTCCTCTCCATCGATGGAGAACTTCCCTCGCGCGATTCGGTTGGCATAGCGCCCGCAGATCGCGCCGAAGTAAGCTTCCTCGCTAGCTAGATAATCCACCGTGCTATCGTGACCGATGACTACATCGGTGAAGCCACCGGTATTATTAGGGACGACGAGCGAGACGAGCTTGGCACCCTGATTGATCAGATGTGCCTCTGCGCCCTTGCTATTGGTGAGCGAGAGCAGGCGAACCGCCTTGCCGTCTACGATAAGATCAAAAGCCTCAGGCTTTAGTTTTGCCTTATTGTCTACCATAGAATCCTATGAGTTATATTATTCCTTTGTTTAGCTCATTGAGTTAAATAGAGAGCTACCCCTTATTCAGCTCCAAATATACGAATTATTTACTTACGCTCAGCCCGAGTCTGCATGATGGTGGAGCGCTATAAAAACGATCATCGGAGACCGTAGCATACGGCCTCCGATGATCACAGAGGATTTGTCTCTCTTTACTTGGCGAGGCAGGCGCGGAGCGCTTGATCGACGGTGAGGTAATTGAATTTGAAGCCAGTGGCTACGAGCTTGTCTACCGAGGCAGGACGGCTATAGATGAGACGTTCGCTCATCTCGCCCATTACAGTGCGCAGGAGGAAGCTAGAGAGAGGTACGCGCAGATGGTCGCGACCGTAGAAAGCCGAGAGCGCATACATGAATTGGCTGTTCGTCACTGGTGCAGGTGCACAGGCATTGACTGCGCCCGTTAGCTCTTCGTGATGAATGGCATGCTCGTAGATGCGGCAGATGTCCTGGTGGTGAATCCAGTTCACGTACTGCTCACCCTTGCCGATGGGGACATTGAGTCCGAAGCGTACGGGAGCGATGAGCTGTGGCAGGGCTCCAGCGTATGGATCGAGGATCATACCTGCTCGCATACATAGAGTACGGATGCCGAGACGCTCCTGTGTGAGGCGGGCTTCGTCCTCGAGCGCCTCGAAGGTGCGTGCAATGAATGTCTCTCCGAGTGGATCACCTTCGTGGAGCTCTGCCCCTGGGAGCTTGCTGTCGTAGATAGATAGTGACGAGCCGTATATGATCGTGTGGACGTGATGGTCTGGCGTCCGTGCTAGAGCGTTGGTTAGTACACGTGCCGAACGCAGACGACTGCGCAGGATTTCACGCTTGCGACTCTGTGACCAGCGCTCGGCTGTCAAGCTCGCACCGGCTAGATGGATGATGATGTCTGCCTCACGTAGTGGATGCTCAGCTATCGTTCCTTGCTCCACGTCCCAGTAGAAGGACTCGTCGCACATATCCATGGCGCCACTCACATCGCGTGTGAGCCACAGAATGCGGTAACCTCTTCCGCGGAGATATTCGGTAAGACGACGACCAAGGAGGGTGCGACCGCCTGTGATGAGCACGGTCTGTTTTTTATTTACTGTATCCATTGCCTTGTGTAGTTATAGGGTTGCTTTACACTCTAAAGGTAATAATTTTATTTCACACACGTCTTGCGGACTATTTCTTTACGCTCATCTGATCATTGATCATGCGTTGAGTGAAAGACTGTAGGTATGCCTGCATGAGCGGAAGTAGCTCTGCGAGAGTAGTAGAGTCTGTCGTGGCGATGTTGTGTAGGAGTTTGGGATCGAGGCGACGGTTGTAGAGAGCTATGACCTTCTCTCCGTCATGCTGTAGGATATAGTCGCCACGGATCATTTGATAGGTTCCGTCGAGAGAATTGATAGCAAAATGATCCTCTGCGTCCGCAAACATGTTGTGTCCGAAGGCTACGACAGGATAATCTAGTCCCAGCAGATCGATGAGCGTAGGCAGTACATCCGCCTGCTGGACGACACGCTGGGCGTCACGTCCTACCAGCTTTCCCTGGGGATCGTAGAAGATCATAGGGATGGCGAATGCTCCCTCTGATGTTTTGT
Organism: Porphyromonas sp.; assembly: GCA_041854825.1. GTDB lineage: Bacteria > Bacteroidota > Bacteroidia > Bacteroidales > Porphyromonadaceae > Porphyromonas. The sequence goes on from JBHACZ010000050.1 coordinate 28,593, forward strand.
ACTCGGAGAGATGTCCGGGTACAGCGTGGTCTGCGGTGATGACGAACAGGGTATTCTGATACCATGGCTGACTTTTTGCCGTCTCGAAGAATTTCTGGAGCGCATGATCGCTATACCCGATGCACTGATGGATGGGGATATGTCCCTTAGGAAAATAGCCTTCATACGCCTGCGGTACTTGGTATGGTTCGTGCGAAGTCGTAGTAAATTCGGCAGCGAAGAATGGTTCACGTAGTGTGCTTAGCTCTCGTGCCATGAATTGTAAGAACGGTTCGTCCCAGATGCCCCACTTCCCGTCAAAATCTCTATCATCGCCATACTCCGTCATGCCCCTGTACTGCTCGAATCCGAGCTGATGAGCCATGGCATCGAAGCCCATAGATCCGTTGTGTCCATTGTGAAAGAAGATCGTCGAGTACCCTGCCGTACGCGTGGCATCTGCTATAGAGCTGAGCGAATTGCCCGAGTAGAGCGTGCCGACGAAGGGTGTCTGAGGGCGAGGCACCGAGGCAAAGATGGCAGGCATGGCATCAATCGACTTCCCACCGCCTGCGAAAGCCTGTTCGTAATAATACGAATGCGCCATCAGTGAATCGAGGAATGGGGTGTAGCCTGTGTAGCCCTCGATATGTCCGTTGAGCCTTCCACTCCACTCGCGGGCAAGACTTTCCCAGATGATGACCACGACATTGCGTCCGCGCATACTACCCGAGACGGCACTAGGAGCAGGGGTGAGGCGCACGGGATCAAAGAGGGCACGCGCTTCGTCCTCCGACATGTAGACAAGGGGCGTTAGGACGTGCTTGCCCGCAGTGCGGAGCATGACGAAAGGTGTGTTCAGCACCATCGCTCTCTGCTCTGGACGTGCTATATAGAGGGCAGCGTGATTGGGCGCTAGTGGGCGCGTCACGAGGATAAAGCTCCCACGCATCCCGAAGATCATCCCCACGATCGAGATCGCCAGCAAGATCGTCGAGGCAATATAGTGCATGCCTAGTCTAGACTTCGGTCCATTGATCGCGAGGCGACGCAGATACCGAAGGGCATAAATCAGTCCGACGGACAGGGCTAGGACTATGAGCGTGATGGGCCAGAATTGCCAGAGGAAATGAGTAAAGTTTAGAGGGTTCTCGTTCGAGAATTCATTCAAGACATCCAGCGACGTACGTCGAGCCGAGTAACGATAGTAGGCAACGTCGCCGAGATTGAGGATCAGCATCGGGATATTGCAGATGAGTAGCAGCCGATCGATCCACACCCTATACCGAGGAGCATAGCGCCAGGGGTGTGGAATGAGCCACAGGGCAATCACTAGGAGGTTCGAGTAGATGACAGCCGACAGGTCAAACCGTAATCCTCCGAGCATGATTCGCCACCAGGTCTCGGTCGAATCTATCGCCAGCAGATCAGCGTTGTAGATATAGAAGACTATACGCCCGAGCGTATAGAGCATCATGATGAGCAGAAGGCGTATGCCAAGTTGTCCCCATTGTGCGAGACCATAGCGGTCTGTGAGTCGTCTATCGAGAGTCATTGATAGGATTGAATTTTGTGGGCAAAGATAGTCATTTCCCAGCGCAGGGATCGAGGTGGCACGCTCGTTAGTGCAAGGTCGGTTATCTAGGCTACTGCTCGGATGAGAGTGAAGATAAATCGTATATTTGTAATGTCTCTACAGAGGCGAATCTATAGGTGTAATCCAACTAAAACAAGAGGCATAATGATCAAGGTATTGGTGCTGGGAGCTACTGGAGCTACAGGGCGAGAGCTGGTCGATCAGCTCCTGGCGAATGGGGCTCTGGACGAGATACACGTCTTCGTGCGAAGGGATCTCGGGATAAGGCATACACGTCTGCATACGCACATTGTAGACTTCGAGCATCCCGAGGCATGGCGTGCCGAGGTCTCGGGGGACATTGCTTTCTCCTGCCTGGGCACGACGCTCCGAGATGCTGGGAGTAAGGCGGCACAGCGCAGGGTCGATGTGGACTATCAGGTTGCATTCGCTGAGGCAGCTCGTGCTGGTGGGGTGAAGACTTTTGCCCTGCTCTCGTCGATGGGTGCCGATGCTGAGTCGCGTTATTTCTACATGAGGATCAAGGGCGAGGTAGAAGAAGCCGTTCGTGCCCTGGGCTTTGAGCGCACATTGATCTTTCGCCCGGGGCTTCTTGATCGCGGGCTGTCGGCTCGTCTTAATGAGCGTATCAGCCTCATGGTCATTCGCGCGCTCAATCGCATTGGGCTACTGCGCAATCAGCATCCCACCACGACAGCCCACCTGGCAGGCTATATGCTCCACGCTTCCCTTGGCTCTGACCTCGGTGAGCGTATCTTTAGCCTCTCCGACCTGCATGCTTAGGTGCGTCAGCGGGGATTTTTGCCGAGCCATGCTCTGCTTTCAGGTGGTCTAAAAGTTCCTTTCGTCTGGGTGCTGGAAGTTCTCTCCGAAAATGATAGACCTTTTTGGACAAAAAGGTCTATCATTTTCCTCAAAAACATCGATGTTTTTTTGGAAAAACATCCACCATTCTGGGCAAAAAGTTCTATCATTTTTGAGAAGCCTTCTGCCGTAGCTAGCGAAAGGGGGAAAACGTAGATCAAATAGGGGGAAGAAATGGGGCGAGGCGCAGTGCATCCGAAGGGGGATGGCACTGCGCCTCGCGGTTATATTACGTCGTGTGGGGACGGCTAGGGGAGGATCTGCCCGACCGCCTTCTCTAGGTCTGCGAGCGAAAGCGCACCCATAGACTGGATGGGCGTTCCTTCCATTGGGATGAAGAGAAGCATAGGAATGCTACGCACGCCGAAGACGCGGGCTAGCTCTTCCTCATTGTCCACGTTGATCTTATACACGTCGATTTGACCCTCGTATTTCTTGGCGATCTGCTCCAGGCGGGGCGAGAGCTGACGGCAGGGACCACACCAGTCGGCATAGAAATCTAGCACGGCAGGACGATTGCCCTTGAAAACGAACTTGGTCGGATTGGCATTATAGTCGAAGATATGCTCACGCATATACTTGGCATTGATGGTCTGGATAGGAGAGGCTGCCTTGGTCGTGGCAGTCTCCTTGCCCTTCTGATCTTCGGCGCGTGCTGATTCGCCAGCGCAGGCGGTGAGGCTGGTGCCGAGGAGGGTGATAAGCCCTAGGCTGAGGATGAAACGCTTCATATGATTACTTGTTTGAAAGATTCTGTCGATACTGTCATTCCTCTATGAAACACGGCTTAGCCGATGATTGTTCTTTCGCCTAGGCTCTGGGCAAATTCGATCTTGAGTTTGTTGAGCTCTTGCAGTTCAATGACGAGTTCGGTCACGAGATTCTCATCTCCCGAGCGGGTCGCACGGACTAGTTCGCCTTGGATCTCGTGAATGCTCTTGATGACAAGCGCCATGCGAAGGGCATCGATCTCTCTACCTGTGCGGACGCTTCGCTCGATGCACTGGCGCGTGTGCCGTGTCTGAAGGTGAGCGTCTAGCTCCTGCTGAGCAAGGTCGCGCCCAGCATCTTCGGTAGCATTGATGACGTTGGTACGTAGGCGATCTTCTTTGTCATCACGCTGGACGGCTTGCTCGCGAGAGATGTCCGAGGCGAGTAGCTCCGAACTGATACGGCGAATATCCGAACTGTCGTGACTGATGAAATAGCTCACGCAGGAGATCCCCTGTGGTAGGCAAACCGAGATAGCCTCCGTGAGTACGTCGTGACAGACGGGTGAGAGGCTGCCAAGGATACCGTCCTGCTCTAGCTCGTGATAGATGTACTCTGCCACACGCCACGAGGTATAGGTCTGCTGTCCCTCCTCATCGGTCTCGCTTAGGTATAGCTCCTCGTGACCGCTGAGGATGATGTAGCTGAGGAGCTCTATCTCGTACCGCTCTGGCTCGTAGCCTCGGGCACGAGGCGTGGGCTCTGGTTCGGCGTCCTGGTCTATGACGGGGACAAGGGTGCTGGCTGGTGTGGCGGTCGGAGCCGTAGGGACGAACTGTGGCTGTGCCACCAGCTCGGTTGTACGTGGGGGAATATTGGGGCCACTAGCACGGACACCTGCGGCACGAAGCTTTGCCACCTCGCTCATGAGGAGCTGTTCGTTCATCCGCAGATCGCCTGCAGAGGACTGGATCATTACCTGGCGCTTGATGGCATCGGGGATGAGGGCGATGCTTCGGAGGATGTCGGAGATGATCTCGGCACGACGAAGTGGGTCACGCTCCATTTCATCTCGATAGAGTTCGATCTTGAAATGGATGAAATCGGTCTCGTGCTCGTCCAGGAAGGTCTTAAATTCCTCTGCGCTGTGGCTACGGGCATAGCTGTCGGGGTCTTCGCCTTCGGGGAGAAGCACCACCTTAATGTCCAGACCTTCCTCTAGCAGGAGGTCAATACCACGGAGAGCAGCCTTGATCCCCGCGCTGTCGCCGTCGTATAGGACGGTGATCTGGTCGCTGAATCGTCTGAGGAGACGAATCTGCTGATGGGTCAGAGCCGTCCCAGAGCTGGAGACGACATTCGTGATCCCTGTCTGATGCATCGAGAGGACATCGGTGTAGCCCTCGACGAGGTAGCATTTGCCCGCTTTAGAGATGGAGCTTTTGGCTTGATAGAGCCCGTAGAGCTCGCGACTCTTGGAGTAAATGGGACTTTCGGGCGAATTGACATACTTGGCAGTCTTGTCCGCTTTGCCCATAACGCGCCCTCCGAAAGCCACGAACTGCCCACTGAGATTGCGCACGGGGAAGATAACGCGCCCACGGAAGCGATCAATCGGCGGACGACCATCGTCACTCTGGATGCTAAGCCCCACCTTCACCAGGCGATCGAGCGTGTAGCCACGTGCCTGAGCTTCCTTGGTAAGGGCAGTGCGATCCTCGGGAGAGTAGCCAAGCCCGAACTTCTCGATCGTCTCGGGGCGAATACCTCGCTCACGGAGGTAGCTCAAGCCGATGCGTTGTCCCTCGTCTGTCTCTAGAAGCTGGCGGTGAAAGAAGTCTGCGCCGTATTCGTTGACGAGGAAGAGGCTTTGGCGTTCGCTCGCAGCAGCCTTCTCCTCGTCAGTTTCTTCGCGCTCGACGATCTCGATGTGGTATTTCTTGGCGAGATAGCGCAGAGCTTCGGCATAGTTCACCTGCTCGTGCTTCATGATGAAGTCCACGGGCGAGCCACCTTCTCCGCAAGAGAAGCACTTGCAGATGTTCTTGCTCGGCGAGACATAGAAGCTCGGCTTGCGATCGTTGTGGAACGGACACAGACCGACATAGCTCACACCCGATCGACGCAGTGTGACGAAGTCGCTGACGACCTCTAGTATCTGCGCCGAGTCAATGATACGTTGCTTGGTCTGGCTGTCTATCATAGCGAGCGGAGGTATTGCTCTGCACGCTCGAGATCCTCGGGCGTGTCTATGCCGATGGTCGCTGAGGCAGTATCCATCACACGAATGCGGTAGCCTGCCTCGAGCCAGCGGAGCTGCTCAAGGCTCTCGGCTTGCTCAAGGCTAGAGGGTGCGAGCTGTCCGATATGCTCAAGGATCTCCGCACGGAAAGCGTATAGCCCCACGTGACGGTAGTACTGATGCTGACGGCACCATCCGCTCTCGACACCACGTAGGTAGGGAATGGGGCAACGGCTGAAGTAAAGGGCGACGCCCTCAGGCGAACGGACGAGCTTGACGGTATTGGGATTGTGAAGCTCTGCATCACTCGCCTCGGGAGAGAAGGGCTCTGCGAGCGTCGCGATCTGCGTCTCCGCGTCGTCGAAAGCTCGTACTAGCTCCTTGATCTGCTCGGTGCGAACGAACGGTTCGTCTCCTTGTAAGTTGATGACGATGGATTCATCCTGTCCGATGCGCTGGTACGCCTCGATCACGCGGTCAGTCCCAGAGCGATGATGCGAGCTGGTCATCACGACTTCGCCAGAGAAGCTCTCTACCTCCCGTGCTATACGTTCGTCATCGGTAGCCACGACCACGCGCACACCTAGTCCGCTGACCTGCTCTACCACACGACGGATAATGGTCTTCCCTGCGAGCATTGCCAGAGGCTTGCCCGGAAATCTCGTCGAAGCATATCGTGCAGGCACGACCACCAGCACACGTCCATTCATATCAGTCATATATTGCTCTAGAATATCCGCTCACACGCCGAGAGGCGCACAAGCATCAGCAAAGTTACTCTTTGTCCAGCAAACTGTCGCTACCTCATCTCGCTTACCATCCGCGAGGTCTCTAGCTCATAGGTATAAATATCTAGCCCTCACGCTACGAGAGTAGTGTGAGGGCTAGATCAATGTCTCCCGTTAGTACAGGAGAGGCAATTACTTATTGCGCTCGATGAGGGTCTCTACAGTCTCGATCTCAAGGCAGTGTGCTGCACCCGTGACACCGATCGTACCGCTCATGTAAGCAGCCTGAGTGTCCTTGGCGAGAACGCCAGTAGAGATGAAGTAGTTGATACCAGCTACGAGGCGAGCCTTTTCGCTTACGCCATCGCCACCTTCGAAGTGTGCGTTCACACCATAGCTGAGAGCAAGCTGACGAGCGAGCGTCTCATTGTAACAGATAGCGCATACAGGCACAGAAGCGCGGAAGCTAGAGAGGTAGCGAGCCGTGCGACCAGTGTAGCTATCCGTGATGATAGCAGCCGTGTCGATCTTCTCTACGCTCTTAACGGCAGCCTTCGCCAGGTATGCCGTCGTCGTAGATACTTCCTTAGAGTGAGGCACCTCATCTTCGAAAGTAGAGTGGAGCGTCGTCTCAGCTTCGTCGATGATGCGCGCCATAGTCTGTACAGCCTCGAGAGGATACTTACCGTTAGCCGTCTCGCCAGAGAGCATCACAGCGTCCGTGCGGTAGTACACAGCATTGGCGATGTCACTCACCTCAGCACGCGTGGGCAGTGGGTTGTCGATCATCGTGTGAAGCATCTGCGTAGCCACGATCACGGGTTTCTTGGCGGCGATACACTTCTTGATGATCATGCGCTGAATGCTAGGCACCTTCTCAGCGGGCACTTCGATAGCGAGGTCACCACGAGCGATCATGATACCGCCACAAGCTTCGATGATCTCGTCGATGTTGTCCACACCTTCCTGGTTCTCGATCTTGGCGATGATCTTGATGTCGCTCTTGTGCTCATCGAGGATGTCCTGGATCTCCTGGATGTCCTTCTTGTTACGAACGAAAGAGTGTGCGATGAACTCGATGTTCTGAGGGATAGAGTGGAGAATGTTGCGACGGTCCTTCTCGGTGAGTGAAGGAAGGTCAATGCGTACGCCTGGTACGTTTACACTCTTGCGACTACCGAGCTTACCAGTGTTCTGGCAAGTCGTCATGAGCTTGTCGCCCTCCTTGCTGTCTACGTGGAACTCAAGCGCACCGTCGTCGAGGAGGATGCGAGCACCTACGGGAACGTCCTTAACGAAGTTCACGTAGTTCACGTTGATGAGCTGGTTGTTGCTAAGCGCATCGGGATTAGCCTGGAAGACCACCTTGTCACCTGCGTTGAAGGTGCGCTTCTCCTCGGGATTACCTTCGAGAACCGTCGTGCGTACCTCTGGACCCTTCGTGTCAAGGAGGACAGCTACGTCACGGCTAACCGTGCGCGTATTGTTGATAACTTCGGTGATACCCTCTGGCGTCATGTGAGCCGTGTTCATGCGTACCACGTTCACACCAGCCTCGATGAGGGGGCGGAGGAACTCTACGCTACAACGTAGGTCAGAGATGGTCGCTACGATTTTAGTCTTCTTCATCTTTCGAATTCGATATTGTTTTGTGAAACCTATTATTCTAATAATACTGTGGATGGATTAGTCTTGTCCTGCCGCTTCCTCGATGAGAGCTTCTATTGCTAGTCGATAGCTCCCGAGCCCAAGCCCTGTGATCACACCTCGGCACGCCTCGGCGATCATCGAGTGACGACGATACTCCTCGCGAGCGTAGATATTGCTGATATGGACTTCGATGGTGAGAATGCCTGCCCCTGCGATCGCACGAATGGCATCGAGCAAGGCGATGGAGGTATGAGTATAGGCACCAGCGTTAAGCACGATACCCGACACGCCTGCCTCGGCAAGGCGATAGAGCTCCTCAATGAGGACGCCTTCGCAGTGACTCTGGAAGATGCTGATCTGATGCTGGGGGTATTGCTGGCGCAGGCTTGAGAGATAGCTGTCCAATGGCTGTGCTCCATAGATACTGGGCTCTCGAAGCCCAATATTGGCAAGATTAGGACCATTGACGATGGCTATATGCATACAAAATACCTGGGTAGGACGATTATTCTAATTACCTTTGCAAAGGTAGCGATTTATTCTTAATTGACAATCAGACAGTGACAGAGCTAAGGGACGAAGTCCAGCTTTACCAAGAGGCGTATCTTGCCTATCTCCGCTTCGAGCAGGGACTACAACCCAATAGCTGTAGTGCCTACCTCTCCGATGCCTCTAAGCTCGTCTCGTGGATGAGTGCCGAGGGCATTACTTACGACGCGCTCACCTATCGACATCTCCAGAGCTTCGTCGCCAGTCTCTACGATCTCGGCATTAGCGCGCGCTCCATCGTGCGCATTATCTCGGGGGTCAGAAGCTACTGCCGGTGGATGCTCCTTGACGGACGAATGGAGACCGATCCGAGCGAGCAACTTGAGGTTCCCAGGATCGAACGCCATCTCCCCGAGGTGCTCTCTGTCGAAGAAATCGACCAAATGATAGAGGTCGCAGGGAGCAAAGGCGGAGTCGAGGGACAACGTAATCGCGCGATCATCGAGGTACTGTTTAGCTGTGGGCTTCGCGTGAGCGAGCTGTGCCACCTGCGCTATGCCAATGTACATCCCGAGGATCAATATATATATGTCGTCGGTAAGGGTAATAAGCACCGCCTTGTCCCGATTAGCCCCTCTGCCCTACATGAGATGCAGACCTATCTCGCTATGCCTGATCGTCCAAATCCGAAGCGTGGACACGAGGATTTTATCTTCCTCAGTCGCCTAGGCAAAGCGATCTCCCGCATTACGGTTTTCGTTCTCATTCGTGAGGCAGCAGCTCTTGCGGGGATTAGGAAGGACATTAGCCCCCACACGCTACGTCACAGCTTCGCCACCTCTCTACTCGAGGGCGGAGCCAACCTCCAAGCGATCCAAATGATGCTCGGTCACGCCGACATCGGCACGACGGAGATATACACCCACATCGATCGCTCCACCCTGCGCGACCAAGTAGAGCGCTATCACCCGCGCAATCAGCGGAAGCACTAAGGGTCTCTATACAACCAACGGACAGGGCTGTGCTAGCTAGCACAGCCCTGTCCGTTGGTCTGCTTTTGGGACTCAAGTTAAGTCGCCGAGGCGACTTACTGTAAGTCCCGAGGACGACTTAAGGTAAGTCACCTCAGCGATAATATTTAAATCCCAATTGGACTAAGACGCTTTGCCTCATTCTCCAATGCTCACATCGTTTCACATTTGCACGGCTTAGGCGTGGAGGCGTGCTTCCATGGCTTGGAGCTCGTTACGCAGGCGAGCGGCTTCGATGAAGTCGAGGTCGCGAGCGGCTTCCATCATTTGACGACGGGTCTCCTCGATGAGGTCGCGGAGCTTGTCGGGCGAGATGTCGGCAAGGATTGGGTCGAGGGCAGGGGCTTGAGCCTCTTCGACGTAGGCGGTGGCGGTAGTGTTCTCCTTATTCCAGATGGAAGCCATTGCCTTGATGATGGGCTGGGGCGTAATGCCGTGCGCCTCGTTGTAAGCCATCTGCTTCTCGCGCCTGCGGGCGGTCTCTTCGATAGTCAGACGCATGCTCTCGGTGATCTTGTCGCCGTAGAAGATCACACGACCATGGACATTGCGCGCAGCGCGTCCAGCTGTCTGGGTAAGGGAACGATGCGAACGAAGGAAACCTTCTTTGTCGGCATCGAGGACAGCCACTAGAGCGACTTCGGGCAGGTCAAGCCCTTCGCGCAGGAGATTGACCCCGATGAGGACATCGTACACGCCCTTGCGCAGATCCTCCATGATGCGAATACGGTCGAGCGTGTCCACATCGCTATGGATATAACTACAGCTAATCTGATGTCGCAGGAGATACTCGGATAGTTCCTCTGCCATGCGCTTGGTGAGGGTCGTCACGAGGACGCGTTGCCCGAGCGAGATGGCGCGGGCAATCTCTTCCTCTAGGTCATCGACTTGGTGCGCTGTGGGTCGAACTTCAATGGGCGGATCCAGTAGCCCCGTGGGTCGAATGAGCTGCTCGACGATGATCCCCTCGCTCTGCTCTAGTTCGTACTCGGCGGGCGTGGCACTAATATAGAGCGTGCGTGGGGTGAGGGCGGTGTACTCCTCGAAAGTGAGGGGGCGATTGTCAAGCGCTGCGGGCAGGCGAAAGCCATACTCGACGAGATTGACCTTGCGTGAGCGGTCTCCGCCGTACATGGCTCGTATCTGCGGGATGGTCACGTGGCTCTCGTCAATGATCATGAGGAAGTCGCGCGGGAAATAGTCCAGCAGGCAGAAGGGGCGGTCGCCTCGCTCGCGTCCGTCGAAGTAACGAGAATAGTTCTCGATGCCCGAGCAATAGCCCAGCTCACGGATCATCTCCACGTCGTAGGTGACACGTTCGTAGAGACGCTTGGCTTCGTATTGCTTGCCAAGGTCTTCGAGTTCGCGCACGCGCTCCCCGAGGTCGAGGGAGATGAGATCGATGGCTCGATTGACCTGCTCCTGCGTAGTGACGAAGAGATTGGCAGGATGAATGGTTAGCACGGGCATTGGTCCATATTCACGCCCAGAGATGGGGTCGAAGGAGGCGATGCGCTCGATCTCATCATCCCAGAAAGAGATGCGATAGGCTACGCCATTGTAGCCTTCGATGGCGGGGAAGACATCGACCGTGTCGCCCTTGACTCGGAAGTAGCCACTCTCGAAAGTTACCTTGTCATTGACATAGTAGTTGCCCACTAGAGCGCGGGTGAATTGCTCCAGCGGATAACGCTCGCCTTGGCGTAGCTGAATGATTTTCTCTGAGAAAGCCGCAGGGTCTGCCATACCATAGAGGCACGAGACGCTCGAGACCACGATGACATCGCTACGCCCCGAGAGGAGAGCAGCGGTCGTGCGCAAACGCATCTTCTCGATCTCGGCATTGATCGCCATGTCCTTCTCTATGTAGGTGTCGCTGGCAGCGATGTACGCCTCGGGCTGGTAGTAGTCGTAGTAGGAGACGAAGTACTCTACGGCATTGTCGGGGAAGAAGGCTTTGAGCTCGGCATAGAGCTGGGCTGCGAGGGTCTTGTTGTGGCTTAGTACTAGGGTCGGTTTGCCGACCTGGGCGATGACATTGGCAGCTGTGAAGGTCTTGCCCGACCCAGTGACACCTAGTAGGGTCTGATGGTCTTGACCAGAGCGAAAGCCCTCGACAAGCTGTCTGATCGCCTCGGGCTGATCGCCCGTCGGGCTATATCGAGAGGTTAGTTGATACTCCATATATAAATAATGTCCTGTCTATATGATAAGGTGCTCGGGGGATGCTAGATATAGAGATCTAGAGCCCGACGCAGGTAAGAGCGCATACGCCTGCGCACCGCTCCCGGAGATACAACACATATACTTGGGCTAAGGCTCAGTAGTACGGCATAGAGTTCGGGATTGAATACTACGTCGATCTCGATGACGATACTCCCATCTTCATTTGTCGCCGTCGTACGCTGGGAGCTGTGCAGGGGCTTGGTCTCCACGTACCCTCGATGGTCGGGCGATACCCAGATGGTCACCTTGCCCCGCTGTAGTCGTCCGTGCTTCGTCACCCCGATCACGTCATCGAAGTAGGTGGCAGGATCAAACTCTGGCGTACTCCGATAGACCTCCCCCTCATCAGGCTCCAGAGATACGATGCGGTCGAGAGGTAGATTGATGATAATCCCTCGCCCGTGATCGTGGGCGAAGACGAACCAACGATTGCGGTAGCTCTTGAGCAGAAGCGGACTAACAAGGAACGTTGTCTCCTGGCGTGAGCGGAATGAATGATAAACCACCCGCACGCAGGTACGCATCGTGATGAGATCATAGAGCGGGCTGAGGAACTGTAGTCCGCGAAGCTGATCATTGCGCTCGAAGTCTACGATGAGCCGTGGGCTAGCCTCGCGCATCGTCAGATACTCCTGCAGGCGCATCACCGACTCACTCATCCCTACGAAGCAGTCAAAGTCTCGAAACTGATTGAGGATCTGTACACTCTCCTTCATCCTCTCCACATCCTCGTAGCTCAGTGGTAGGCGGGTAATGCTGTAGTCGCGATCGCTGTAGCGGTAGTACTTGCCTTCGTAGACTTCGATCGGGGCATTGTACCCGAGGCGTTCGCTGCGCATCATCTGTAGATCGAGCTGGACGGTACGGCGTGAGACCCCACGTGTGATACCCTCGTATTCATAGAGCGCATCACTACAGGCATCGATTAGATCCTCGAGTGTCCAGCGACGATAATGGTTGCTAAGGCATTTGTCTATAGTGCGATAGCGAAGTAATGCATTGCGATTGGCAGGCATGGTAGGTACAAATTTTAGCCCAAGGTACTGACTTTCTACTAGGTGCGCAAATAGATTGCGCACACGGGTATGCACCTTTGCAGTGAACAATAAAAGACCAGTTATTATGCAACGAGAACTATTAGTAGGCGGGACACCCGTCAAGATGTGGCTCGACAATATCGACGCCCACGGATGGCAAGAGGTAGAGAACCTCGGTAGCCTTCCATTCGTCTTCCGTCATATCGCTCTAATGCCTGATGCGCACGGTGGTAAGGGAATGCCTATCGGTACTGTGCTGGCGACTCGTGATGTCGTGATACCTAATGCCGTCGGGGTGGATATCGGCTGTGGGATGTGCGCCATGCGTACGAGTATTCGCCTCGAGGAGCTGACGGACGAGATCCTGCGCAAGCGGATCCTGCGTGGCATCTGCAAGCGTATCCCTATCGGCACAGGCAAGCATCACGAGCGGCAGGATGAGCGGTATATGCCTAGTGACCTCTCTCCAGAGGGGTTAGAGATCGTCAGCCGTCAGTACCTCACAGCTCTGCGTCAGATCGGGACGCTCGGTGGAGGTAACCACTTCATCGAGCTGCAGAGATCGAGTGATGGTTATCTGTGGGTCATGATACACAGCGGTAGCCGTAACCTCGGCAAGCAGGTCGCAGACTACTACGACACCAAGGCACGCCGTCTCAATGATCTCTGGCACTCGCGCGTCTCTAGTGAGATGCAGCTCGCCTTCCTGCCACGAGAGACGAAGGAGTTTCACGACTACTGGGCAGAGATGCGCTACTGCGTAGCTTTCGCCAAGGCAAACCGAGAGCTGATGATGAACCGTATTGCCGAGGTTATAGCCGAAGTGCTGCCCCATGCGACCTTCGATCCGATCATCAACATAGCGCACAACTATGCGGACTGGGAGCATCACTTCGACACCAATGTTATCGTACACCGCAAGGGGGCGACCTCTGCCCGTGCAGGGCAGATCGGGATCATCCCTGGCTCTCAGGGGACACGCTCCTATATTGTCGAGGGTCTAGGCAATGCCGAGAGCTACACCTCGTGTTCGCACGGAGCGGGGCGACTCCTTAGCCGTACTGCTGCGCGTAACGAACTCTCTGTAGAGATAGAGGTCGCTCAGCTCGATGCCCGAGGTATTATCCACTCCATTCGCTCAGTCAAGGATCTAGACGAAGCCCCAGGTGCCTACAAGGATATCGACGAAGTCATGCGCATGCAGTCCGACCTCGTGCGTCCGCTTGTCGAGCTATCGCCTATCGCCGTCATCAAGGGCTAAGATAGATGGGCGAGAGCCAGTAGGCTAAACAGAGAAGTCATTCAGGCACAGTGGAGAGCTCTCCACTGTGCCTGAATGACTTCTCTGTCCTGTCTTCTCCACCTTCTGCCAAGGTTTATGGCAGAGGGATGCTCGGACGGGTGTCAGAGGTGCATTAGCTTTCGTTTGGGTCGGGGAGGGTATAGAGGAGGTGCGCACCAGAGCCACGAGTGGAGAGGCTACCGATGGAGCGGAAGTGACGTAGCTCGCGCCCTGCGGCTGTGCGTCCTAATCCCGTTAGCGTGGCATACTCGCGAATGGTCAAGATGCTGTGCGTCTGCAGGTGGCTGATGGCTATCTCTAGGCGTGCCTCTCGGGACTGGGTGACGGGTGTGGGAGCTTTGGGCGCAGGTGTGCGCTCTAGTCGCAGGTGTCCGTTCGCAGTGGTGAGTAGCTTGCGATCGGGGCGGAAGTTCAGCCCCGCGATGCGGATGCTCTGTGCATTACGTTGAGTGCGATCATCCTCTTTCGGTTCTGTCCCAGGGCGAAAGCCAAGTCTTGCGGAGAAGATCCCGATGCCATCGACTTTGACGGAATAGCCTCGTGCTGTATAGCGAGCTATGCGATCCGCTAGGGTCGCGATAAGCCCCTCGACCTCCCCCGTACCGAAAGATGTCCCCTCGGATATCTCGGCGGCAATGCTGTGTAGGGAAATTTGGTCAGTGTGCAGGATCTTGGGATGCTTTTTGCCTTTGCCGATACCGTTGAGTTCGGGCAGTTCTCTCATAAAGTAGTGAGCCATGGTTTGTGTGATTTAAGTGAATATGTGTGTGAATGGATGCGCTCCACTCGGTGCAAAGGTATGTATTTCCTTGAAACAAATCTTCGCTTACAGGCGTGACTTCTTCGGTTCACGTCGTGACCTGTACAGTTCACGTCGTGGTCTGTATAATTCACGTCGTGGTCTGTACAGGTCACGACGTGAATCGAAGAAGTTTGCAGGCATGAGTATGATTTGTCTTGCCTTATAAACGTACAGCGTCCCTACCCACTAGATAGGGTAGGGACGCTGTCTCTCTCGGGGGCGTATTGCCCGATTGGGCAGGGCTATATAATAGTAGCTGTAGCCTTAGCCGTGAGGCGGGCGATTATCTGCGCCCTCTGATCGTAGAGGTAGAGCCTGAGGAGGTCGTTGCGCTACGCTGGCGGAGCTGATCGTCATAAGACGAACCGCTGGTGGTGCCACGACGCTGATCTTGCTGGTCGTATCGGCGTTGCTCCTGCTGATAACGCTTCTGCTCCTGCTGATAACGGCGCTGTTCCTGTTCGTAGCGACGGCGCTCTTGTTCACGTTGGCGTTCGTAGGCGCGCTGACGCTCCAGTTCGAGTTTGCGCTGGCGCTCTCTTTCGTATGCCCGCTGCCGTTCGTACTCTCGCTGTCGAGCGCGTTCCCGTTCGTAGGCGCGCTGACGTTCGTACTCTCGCTGTCGAGCGCGTTCCCGTTCGTAGGCGCGCTGACGTTCGCGTTCGTACTCGCGCTGTCGCTGTCTTTCGTATTCGTATGCACGTCTGCGCTCATATTCGTAGCGATCAGTTCCATACCCGCCATAGCTACCGCTATAGCCTCCATAGCCGTAGTCGTCGTAGATGGACGTGATGCCACAGCTTGACACAGAGAGGGAGCCGAGAGCCACAAGGGCTACTACTCCTAGTTTCTTGAGAGAAAGCTTCATTGTCGCTAGTTGTATTAATAAGTGATACGTTCTATTCTTGTCTTGAGTGAGTGCCTCCGCTGAGGCTCCTCTAGGTCGGGAGAGGTGGATGTCTCCCGTTTTCTGTTTAGATATTTATACACATGTGAGGTTTATTATAACAAGTCCGTGCGGTGCAAATTAGAAATCTATGAGATTCAAGCATTAGCAAGTTTGGGGGGATTTTTTTTCGGTGAAGAGGGTGTTTGTTTGGGTCTTTTGGGCTAACTTTGTCCCATGTGACGGCGAAGCCTCATCGGTATTATACCTGCCCATGACCATGCAACGCCCTCAGCTCAGTTATAAATCGTATCACATTAATAATTAGCTGTATGCAGGATCTAGATCTCCAAGTTATTAAGCGGGATGGCAGTCGCGAGTCTTTCGTGGCGGACAAGATATACCGCGCTATCGTCAAGGCTTATCGTGCCGCAGGGATTCCCGAAGGAGAATCCGACCTACGTGCCATTATCGAGCGTATCAAGGAGGCTGCAGAGACTGCCGAGGGTGCAGCCATAGCGGTAGAGGATATTCAGGATCTCGTCGAGCGCGAACTGATGCGTATCGCCCCAGAGATTGCCAAAAGGTACATCATCTACCGTGAGTGGCGCAACGTAGAGCGTGAGAAACGTACGCGTCTCAAGCACACCATGGATGGTATCGTGTCGATCGAGAAGAATGACGTCAATCTCGGTAATGCTAATATGAGCGCCTATACTCCAGCGGGTCAGATGATGACTTTTGCCTCGGAGGTGACCAAGGACTATGCTACTAAGTATCTCGTCTCTCCTCGCTACTCGCGAGCGCATGCCGATGGAGACATTCACATACACGACCTAGATTACTATCCCACCAAGACGGCTACCTGCGTGCAGTATGACCTTGGGGATCTCTTCGAGCGCGGCTTTCATACCAAGAACGGAAGCATTCGCCCCCCACAGAGCATTCAGAGCTATGCGACGCTGGCGACCATAGTTTTCCAGACCAATCAGAACGAGCAGCACGGAGGTCAGTCTATCCCTGCCTTCGACTTCTTCATGGCTCCAGGGGTGCGCAAGAGCTTCATTAAGCACCTGAGAGATCGCCTGCTGTTTTGCCTAGAGCTACATGAGCATCAGACAGATCTCGAGATGTTTACTCGCCAGGTGCGTGAGGCAGGTGTCCAGCTCACCGATGCCGATGAAGAAGCTAGCCGACTGCACACGATGCTCTCGATGCTCGGTTATCCGCTGACAGTGCGCGAGGTACGTACGAGCCTGCGTTTCGCTTACGAACGGACGCGACGCGACACCCATCAGGCGATGGAGGGCTTCATACACAATCTCAATACGATGCACTCCCGAGGGGGAAATCAGGTGGTCTTTAGCTCGATCAACTACGGTACAGACGTTAGTCCTGAGGGACGCATGGTGATCCGTGAGCTACTCAAAGCTACCGTGGAGGGTCTCGGCAAGGGAGAAATCCCCATCTTCCCCATTCAAATCTTCAAGGTCAAGGAAGGAGTGAACTACTCCGATGCTGACTATGCCCTGGCGATGGAGGACTTTGACGCTGCCCTGTCGGGTCAAGTGAAGTTCGAGACGCCAAACTTTGATCTCTTGCTTGCCTCTTGCCAGACGACGAGCCATGCTCTATTCCCGAACTTCGTCTTCCTCGATACTAAGTTTAATCAGCACGACAAGTGGGATGCCTCCGACCCCAAACGTTATCTCTACGAGGTGGCGACGATGGGATGTCGTACGCGTGTCTTCGACAATGTCAATGGCGAGCGTAGCTCTGTAGGACGAGGCAACCTCTCGTTCACGACGATGAACCTCCCTAGGCTAGCCATCCTCGCCATGCGTGATGCCGAGAGTGAACACCCTTCAGCAGACAAGCACGAGGTACGCCGTGTGGCGATCGACAAGTTCTATAGCTCGGTGCGTGCGATGGCTACACTCATCGCTGACCAGCTCTATGAGCGATACGAGTACCAGCGTACGGCACTGGCACGTCAGTTCCCCTTCATGATGAGCAACAACGTCTGGAAGGGAGGCAATACCCTCGCTCCTAGCGATGAGATCGGCGATGTATGGCGTAGCGGTACACTCGGCATAGGCTTCATCGGCGGACACAATGCTATGGTGGCAATCTACGGCGAAGGGCATGGGCACAATGACGATGCCTGGCAGACCCTCTATCACGCTATCAGCATCATCAAGGAGGTGGCAGATGAGTACAAGGACAAGTACCAGCTCAACTACTCCGTCCTCGCTACCCCTGCCGAGGGGCTCTCTGGTCGCTTTACCAAGATGGACCGCAAGCGTTTCGGCTCGCTCACCGGTGTGACGGATCTAGACTATTACGTGAACTCGTTCCATGTCGATGTGCGTGAGCCAATCGGGATGTTTGACAAGATTAAGCGTGAAGCTCCCTTCCACGCGCTTACGGGCGGTGGGCATATCTCATACATCGAGCTCGATGGGGAGGCGAAGCGCAATATCAGCGTTATACTCAAGCTCGTGCACACGATGAAGGAGCAGGAGATCGGCTATGGATCGATCAATCACCCCGTCGATACCTGTAACGGCTGTGGCTATCGTGGTATCGTCTACGACAAATGCCCTGTCTGCCAGAGCGATCAGATCTCTCGCCTAAGGCGTATCACGGGCTATCTCACCGGTAGCCTCGATAGCTGGAACAGCGCCAAACAGGCTGAGGAGCACGACAGAGTCAAGCACCATTAATCCGCTTGTGCACGTTCACTAACCCCATTCCCCCTCATTTGCCCTAAGATACTAGGAGCCTAGAGGCACTCTGACAAGCCCGCCGAGACCTAACCCTCGTAGCCATACAGAGTACACCTAGGCTCCTAGATTCGTTTCGGGGCAGTACGCTTCTCTCGGATGAACCTCCTCTACGTCTATCGTGAGACCATTAGTGACGGTCCTGGTCTGCGCTGCGCCATCTATTTGGCGGGGTGCCGGCACGCCTGTCCTGGTTGCCACAATGTGCGTAGCTGGGACCCCTCGGCAGGTATTCCCCTCACCGAAGCGATGGTGCAGGACATCATCCGAGACATCAATGCCAATCCCCTCCTTGATGGGATAACGATCTCTGGCGGGGACCCTTTTTACGACCCTCAGGGCTTGCTGTGGCTCCTGCGTCGCCTTAGGGCTGGCACCACTCTGCCGATATGGTGCTACACGGGCTACACCATAGAGGAGTTACTTGCAGACGAAGCCCTTCGCGCTCCGCTCCACTACATAGATACCCTCATCGACGGGCGCTATGTCGAGGCACTGCGAGACCCTCATCTCTCCTGGCGTGGCAGTAGCAATCAGCGTATCCTTCGCCTTCGCGACTATCTAAGCCCCGAGAGCTAATCTGCCCATCATTCTCCATCTGATAGCCCCGCTCAGAGTCTCATACGTAGAGCTCTGAGCGGGGCTATTGCTGTATGATGAGTTATGCCCAATTGATCTATGCCCGTATACATTGCAGAGCTGTGGTGTAGTAGGGCGCAATGGGAGCCGAAGATAGGGTAACATTGCCTGCCCAATAGCCTTGACCCAGATGGGAGTATCAAGGTAACCTATCTCTGTCCCAAAGTTTGGGATACGTATCCCAAACTTTGGTCTATATAGACCAGGGCTTGGTTTATGTATCCCAAACTTTGGGACAGAGATGGATTAAGGTAATACGGGGGCTTGAGTAGCTTTAATAGAGGGTCTTGAGTGGCTGTGCTTAGAGGAATTGGGACAGAGTATTCGAGCTGACCGAAGTGAGGTATGTCGGGGGCGTGGGATAGACTAGGGCGGTTCGATAGGGGAGGGGAGAAACGGGTGGGGGGGGGTGAAGATACGAGATATATGGCTACCTTTGCCCCAGTACAATACTCGAATGGGGTGCTACTGCAGGCGAAGCTGACGAAGCTCTGCGCAGTGGCTGAGATTATACCCGAGAACCTGATCCAGGTAATGCTGGCGTAGGAAGAGACGTGTGCAGATGGGCTTCGACTAGGCCCTAGGCGCACGATACTCACGAGACAATCCCAGGCGCACCGCCTCTCTCTCTGCAGTGCATCCCATAGAGTAGCGATTTCGATAGACTAACAAGAAATTAGCTCATAGCAAGGGATGACCGTACACCTCACGCTCAATCATCAGCCCACGACCTCTACTCGTGGCACGACGCTCTCGGCACTTCTCGCCGAGCGCGGACTCCTATCGCAGTATATCGCTGTCGCCATCAGTGGTCAAATCATCCCGCGTACAGCGTGGGAGACGACGACCATCGTCGGAGGCGAAGACATCATCATCATAGGCGCTATCAAGGGAGGATAATCATCATCCATCTGTACCAACTAAATCAATCATCAAAACCCAATATCCGTATGAGAGCAAAAGACCAGACCCACACCATCGACATCACTACGGGCGCATTGCCCGGTAGTCGCAAGATCTATGTCGCGGGAGACCTACACCCAGAGATCCGAGTAGGTATGAGACAGATCGACCTATCGCCTACTATCGATGAGGATGGTACAGAGATCGTCAATGAGCCCGTGGTAGTCTATGACACCTCGGGTCCCTACACAGACCCCGACTATCACGTAGACCTTTAGCGCGGGCTACCTCGTCTGCGTGAGGCGTGGATAGAGGGGCGTGGCGATACACACCGCCTGGAGGAACTGAGCAGTGAGTACGGACGTCAGCGCCGTGCAGATGAGCGTCTCGACCATCTGAGGTTTGCACATCTGGAGGAGCATCCTCGCGTAGCCTCTGGTACGCCCGTTACTCAGCTCTACTACGCTCGGCAGGGGATCATTACGCCTGAGATGGAGTATGTCGCCATTCGTGAGAATCAGTTAGTGGACAAGATCCGCGAGGCTTATCGCCGTGAGCACGGAGAGCGCTGGGGGGCTAATCTGCCAGAGCTGGTTACGCCCGAGTTTGTCCGTAGTGAGATAGCCGCTGGGCGTGCTATTCTCCCTGCCAATGTCAATCACCCCGAGTGCGAACCGATGATTATCGGGCGCAACTTCCTCGTCAAGATCAACGCCAACCTTGGCAATTCTCCCCTGACGAGCTCCATTCAGGAAGAGATCGAGAAAGCTGTATGGGCTATCCGCTGGGGTGCAGATACCGTGATGGACCTCTCCACAGGGCGCAATATCCACGAGACACGCGAATGGATCGTCCGCAACTCTCCTGTACCCATCGGCACCGTCCCTCTCTATCAAGCCCTAGAGAAAGTCAAGGGCGTAGCCTCTGACCTTACGTGGGAGATCTATCGCGACACCCTCATAGAGCAGGCAGAGCAGGGTATGACCACATCACCTCGGCTATAGGAGCAGCGATGATCGGATGGTTTGGGACGTCTATGCTCTGCGATGTAACGTGCAAGGAGCATCTGGGTCTACCAGATCGCGACGATGTCAAGGAGGGTGTGATCACGTACAAGCTAGCTGCACACGCAGCGGATCTAGCTAAGGGGCATCCCGCAGCATACTTCCGCGACTGGGCGATGAGCAAGGCTCGGGATGAGTTTCGTTGGCTGGATCAGTTCCACCTCGCACTAGACAGCGAGACGGCGATGACCTATCACGATGAGACCCTGCCCAGCAAGGGGCACAAGACGGCTCACTTCTGCTCGATGTGCGGAGAGCACTTCTGCTCTATGCGGGCTTCGCGTCAGCTTCACCAGCGGATGAAGGATGGAGGCGAGCACAAGTGTAGTAGCAAGCATTAGGTCTCTGCCATTAGGGTCGAATATCCAATCAACGACTATGCTGATCGTCATTACAGCTCCCGAGACGCGTCGTCGGGAGATGATGCGCTACTGCCGTCTCCTCGATCTCGGTCTCGAATGTCTCCATCTGCGTCTGCCTGGAGCCTCTCGAGCAGAGTACGAGGATGCTATCAGATGCGTCCCGCCCGCGTATAGACATCGCCTCGTGCTGTGCGACTACTATGATCTAGTGGATATAGTAGGGGCGGGAGGACTACATTTTAGTACTTCCAGACGGGACGAAGCCAAGGCATGGGCGCACCGCAGGGATCTGCGCCTCTCGACCTCTGCCCATAGTGTGGACGAACTGAAAGCAGAGGACTGGCCTTGTGGGCTATATACCTATGTGCTGCTCTCTCCCTTCTATGACAGCATCTCCAAAGCCGACTACCCCGCCGCCCTCTCCCTTGACTATGACTACGCAGCTCTACAGACCTGCGTAGGCTCTACGATCGTAGCCCTCGGGGGGATTACCCCTGAGCGGGCGAGGGCATGTACCCATGCTGGTCTCGGGGGCGTAGCTGTGCTGGGCTATCTAGCTCAGGCAGGGGAGAGGATGGCGGATGCTTTTATGGCGTTCGCCCGCCCAGAGGTGCTGAGCGTGGCAGGGCACGATCCTTCGTCTGGGGCAGGTATCGTGGCGGATGCTCTTGCTATAGTGCATTCGGGCGGGCATTCGCCACCTTCTACTCGTAGCGGGCGAGGCTCCTCATCACGCGGGGATAGACTACTATGTAGAGGTGGTGCGGATGCTTCGCCCACATTTTGCTCAGCTCTCTATCGAGGTGCAACCTCTCACGACGGAGGAGTATGCCCGTCTCGTAGAGGCAGGTATCAGCTATGTCTGCGTATATCAGGAGACCTATCGGGAGGCAACATACCCGAGCTACCATCCTCGAGGTGCCAAGGGTAACTATGCCTATCGCCTAGGGACGCCAGAGCGGTGTGCCGAGGCGGGGATTCGTAAGGTCGGTATAGGGGCTCTGCTCGGGCTGGAGGACTGGCGCACAGATGCTTTCTATACGGCTCTTCACCTAAGCTATCTGGAGCGACACCATTGGCGCACGAAGTACGCTATCTCTCTGCCCCGTCTGCGTCCACACGTGGGAGCCTTCGAGCCGTCTGACCCCATCGATGACCACGGACTGGATCAGCTGATCTGCGCCTATCGTCTACTCGACCCCGAGGTGGAGATCACACTCTCCACGCGTGAGAGCCGTGCCTTCCGAGATATGGCTATGCATCTAGGGGTAACCTCTATGAGTGCAGCCTCTAGTACCATCCCAGGGGGCTATGCCCACCCTCGCAAGGAGCTGGAGCAGTTCGCCATCGACGATGACCGTACGGTCGAGAAGATGACGGAGGCTGTCCGAGCCAGTGGACACGAGGTGGTGTGGAAAGACTGGGATAGCTGGCTCTAATTTCCTCACCCTATGCGTCCCACCATAGTAGATCGCGAGCGTTATGCTCGTCAGGGGCTAATGCCCGAGCTCCCTCCGGAGGCTCAAGAGCGTCTGAGGGCTAACCGTGTACTCGTACTCGGAGCTGGCGGGCTCGGTGCACCGATCCTCTATTACCTCACAGCGGTAGGGGTCGGGAGCATTCGCCTCGTAGATGATGATGTCGTCTCGGTGAGCAACCTCAATAGGCAAATCCTTTTCGCAGAGTCAGACCTAGGTAAGCCCAAAGCCGAATGTGCCCGCACACGACTCCTCTCGTTCAATAGCACGACCCATATAGACGCGCACGCAGTGCGTCTAACGGCTGACAATGCCCACGCATTAGCCTCTGACGTGGATCTCATCATAGATGCTAGCGACAACCTCGCCACGCGCTACCTACTCGATGATGTGGCGGGAGCTCTCGGCACGCCCTATCTCTATGGGGCAGTGGAGGGCTTCGTCGGGCAATGCGCCCTGTTTCATTTCGATGGATGTGGGAGCTACCGAGGTCTCTTCCCAGAGATGGATGCTAAGGCAGATGCTACTCCCGTCGGTATCGTAGGGGCGACAGCGGGTGCACTTGGTTCGATGATGGCAAGTGAGGCTATTCGCCTGCTGGCAGGGCTTACGCCGACGCTGGCGGGGACGCTTCTGAGGCTTGACCTCTCGGCTATGCGTCTCGATCGCTTCTCACTCTAGTGCGCAGAGGGGGTGTAATAGTCTCTAGATCTGCGAGATCACTAGAGGGAAATCGTCGAATAAGGGGATTGATACTCCGATCCATTGTTTGGATTGTACAATCCATTGTTTGGATTCGCCGATTCATTGTTTGGATTGCGCAATCCAAACAATGGATCGAAGCTCCTGCACCTATACCAATGTATTCCCTATGCTGTCTGCGTAGGGTTAGGTATGCAGTGCTGTAGCTGGGGGATTAGTAGTGGAGCTTGAGATCGCCGGGCTTTAACCAGCCCATTCGTCGCATCACGAGCCCGCAGAGCCAGGCAAGCACAGCGGGCAGGGCGATGTAAGTAGTGAGGACACCGAGGAGTACGGAGTCTCCGCGCCCTGCCATTGCCGAGAGCGTGCCGAGGGGACCGACCATCCCGCAAGTACCCATTCCTGAGGCAATGGGGATATTCTCAAGAGCGAAAACGCAGGTGGCTAGCGGTCCTGTGATGGCAGAGATGAGTATCGATGGTAGCCAGAGACTTGGTTTGCGGATGAGGTTCGGTATTTGAAGCATCGAGGTGCCGAGTCCCTGAGCAATAAGTCCAGAGAACTTATTGTCGGGATAGCTGAGTATGGCGAAGCCGATCATCTGAGCACAGCATCCCGCGGTAGCTGCTCCGCCTGCTACCCCACCTAGACCGATAGCGATACAGATCGCAGCCGAACTAATAGGGAGCGTCAGGCATATACCGACGATCACCGCGACGGCTATACCCATCCATAGGGGCTGCATCTCGGTAGCCGTCTGTACCAGCTGACCAAGAGAGGTCATCACATACTCGATAGGTGCGCCGAGCCAGATAGCTATAGCACCTCCTGTCAGGATCACCGTCAGAGGGGTGAGCAGGATATCGACCTTGGTAGCACGATGCACGAGCTTGCCGACCTCTACGGCGATGAGTGTCGCGACGTATGCCCCTACAGGACCGCCGAGCGCCATCCCTGCCATCCCGACCGTGGCAGAGGAGAGGAGCAGAAGCCCCGTCGCCTTGCCTAGGGCTGTGGCGATCGCTATGCCGATGGCAGCTCCACTAGCCCCTTTGGCATACGATGCTATTTGGACGAGCAAGGGTAGGGTGAGCTGTTCGCCTGCGACCCGCAGGATGGTACCGACCAGCAGGGAAGCGAATAGCCCTAGAGCCATTGCGCCCATAGCGTCGATGAAGTAGACCTTGGGAGAGAGTGAGATGCCTCTGCTCTGGCAGTAAGCGACGAAACGGCTTGGGATCATAGGACAGTCGATGGGGTAGTGATGATGTATAAATTGATAACTGGGGGCAAAGATAGATAATATAGCACGAGGCTATGCCATCGCCGGAGCAGATGGCATAGCCTCGTCTGATGATAACGCGCTAACCTTAGTAGCCACGGACGATAGCTCCCGAGCCGAAGCATAATCTATGCTCGGTGTCGTAGATGACGCAGTACTGCCCAGGGGCAATGCCCTGGATACGCTCGTCGCTATCGACGCGGTACTTCCCGCGCTCGGCATCGTAGTGCAGGGTGCCGAGGGTAAACTCTGGCGTGTGGCGGATCTTAAATGCCACGCGGATAGGCTGACGCTCAGTGTCAGGGACGGCATTGCCTCCATTGAGGTACGCCCAGGGATCTAGAGAGATGAAGTTCATCTCATTCATTTCGATATGCTCGCCATACTGATCGGCAGGGTCATAACCACGGCTGACGAGGATGATATTGCGCTTGATATTCTTGCCGACCACGAACCAAGGTCCGCCACTGAGACCAAGCCCCTTGCGCTGACCGATGGTGTGAAACCAATAGCCATTGTGCTGACCAAGTGTGCGCCCCGTCTCACGCTCGATGATGCGCCCGGGCCTGGTGCCGAGGGCGCGAGCGATGAACTCATTGTAGTTTACCTTACCTAGGAAGCATATCCCCTGGCTGTCCTTGCGGTGTGCGCTGGGGAGTTTGGCTTCTTCGGCGATGGCGCGTACCTCAGCCTTGGTGAGGTGCCCAGTAGGAAAGAGGAGCTTGCTTATCTGAGCGAAGTTGATCTGCGCAAGGAAGTCTGTCTGATCCTTGATAGGGTCGGGTGCTGTCGAGAGATAAAGTTGATCGCCGACGTAGGTCGTCGTAGCGTAATGCCCCGTAGCAATGAAGTCGAATAGATGACCCCAACGCTCCTCGAAGACGCCGAACTTGATAAGCTTATTGCACATCATATCGGGGTTGGGCGTCAGACCCCGCTGTACCGTGTCGATCGTGTACTGGACAACGTTCGCCCAGTACTCATCGTGGAGCGAGACGATCTCCAGCGGTAGGTCATACTGCCGAGCAAGCATCTGCACCATCGCGATATCATCCTCCCATGAGCAATCCTCGAAGCCATCCCGATCCATCCCGATCTGAATATAAAACAGCGTAGGCCTATACCCAGCCTCCACCAATAGATGCACTACCACCGAGCTGTCGACTCCGCCCGATGCCAGCACGGCGATACGTGGCTCCGCCACGCCCGCCCGCTCTATCCGCTCTATGAGCGGAGCTGTATATCTATCTCGCTGAGGACTATTCATTGGACAAAATATTGGCCATTCGTATTGTGCTGTATTGTAGAGGAATGTGGTGAGATTTTAGGTTTGTTCTGCACACCTTTCTCCCTTGAATAGCCAAATTATTGGCCATTCGAATCTTCTGGTTTGTAAGGAATGTCATCGAAGGCGTCTACAAGCGATGCTACGAGCTCTTGCTTACGACGTCTCCGTAGAAATTCTTCGGTAGGAGAGTAAGTCGTTGCAGGTCCTTTCCCTGAGCTACATAGTAATCCCTCTCGTGAGAAACGTTCAATGTTGTAGCGGACCTGCCTTCGTGTTAGATGCCCCTGAAATAACTCTACTAGATCTTTCGTACTACCTCTATCGTGCTGGCGAAAAAAGGAGTCAAGCATCATAAGGACCTGCTCGGAGGTCCAGTCTGATTTTTTGGAGTATTCGGCGAGCTTGCCAGCCATCTCGTAGTAGTCTCGTGAGAGGATGTAGGTGCGTGCTCGCGACTGTCCCTTCTTCTCTAAATAACCTCTCTGAGCAAGCCTCTGCAGGTCAGCTTTGTCAACGGATGAAGTCCTCTCGAGGAGTACGGCGTGCAGTGTAACTACATCAATGACAGAGAGCTTGTCATCCTCTGAGAGATCGCTCTGGATCGAGTCAATAAACTTGGCGAATGCGGGGTCTGCAATCTCGGCAGACAGTCTCAGCGCAACGTAGAACGAATCACTAGAGCTGTAGTCTGGAGCGGGCTTGCCCTCTGATAGGGTGTGGAGGAAGATACGATCAATCCCTTGTCCTGATCGCTCGACTAGACCTACCTTAGCAAGTATATCTGCAAGGAGACGATTGCGAGGAGTACTGGGTACGAGGAGAAGGTTCTCAATGGATACACCACGGGGGAAGCCTCCTCCGTTGATAACGTCCATCTGGGTCGGGAATACCTTGACGAAGGTCTCACTCTGAGTTAAGTAATCTCGATGAGCCACTGCGTTATTGAGCGCCTCTCGCACGACTTCCTCATTGAAGGCACGAATATCAAGATTGTAGGCTCCATCTCGGATGGTGATCGATCTGTTGTAATGATCGATCTGCGTCCAAATCTTATCGATATCTCTGAGATACGCTCCTCGATACTCCCAGCGCTTATCAAAGGATGTTTGAGACAAATGCTGTCGATACTCCAGGATAATGGCACTCTGAGGGCAGAACCTCCGAATAGCTTCTTCTGTACCGAGTAAAATAATGGCAGCATTGGTGATACCCTCTGAGTTAATAAGCTTAAGATCAGATAGAGCTTGCTTGTCTGTTAGAGTACGGAAGCTCTCGTTGTGTTGCTTGAGGGCGTATCTCTTCTTAAGGATAGAGATAGCCTCTGTATCCAAATCTTCGAGGGTCGCATCACGGCAGATCTGCTCAGAGAAGTCAGGCTCTTTCTCTTGAATAATGCTAAGGTAGACTTCATCCGACATAGGGCGAAGCTCCTCGCCCACTCGCATTAGGGCGACGTCCTCATATTTGTAGATATGTCCAATGGGTCTAGAGGGGACGTCGATCACGAGTACACGCTTCTCCTCGTCGTAGAGCTCGTAGATATGCACTCGGATCTGAGTGTCTCGATAGATGTCAGCCTCTAGCTGCCCTATCCGACCGAGATGCTGCGCAGTGCCTATTACCTGATGTGGATACTCATCGCTCATCCCTAATACGAGAGAGCCTCCGCGCTCGTTGCATAGCGCTGTGATGTAGCCGAGGATACAGCGACGTCTAGCAGAGGGCTTGGGATAGCTTGAGCCATCGTAGGGGATGCTACCCTTCTCTGCACGCTTGAACTCTACCTTGTGCTCAGACTCCTTGCAGTTACGAAGTTGATCTATGGTCCACATCGGTTATTCGGTTATCTATTACATCCGCTCGGGCATCTCGATGCCGAGCAGACGCATGGCGCGCTCGATGGTAGAGGCGATGACGGAGCTTAGCGAGAGGCGGAAGCCACGAAGCGACTCGTTCTCTTCCTTGAGAACGGAGAACTCGTGATAGAACTGATTGTATTCCTTGACGAGCTCGTAGACATAGTTCGCGATGACGGCAGGGCTATAGCTACGACCCGCCTCAGCGACTACGTCGGCATATTCGGCAAGGCGAGCGATGAGCTCCTCTTCCTTGGGCGTGATGGCTATATCTAGAGCTTTCGTCTGGGCGGGAATGCTGTAGCCCGCCTCCTCGGCACGACGTAGCAGGCTACGGATACGTGCATAGGTGTACTGAATGAACGAACCCGTATTGCCCTGGAAGTCGATAGACTCCTTGGGGTTGAAGGTCATATTCTTGCGAGGGTCTACCTTGAGGATAAAGTACTTGAGCGAACCAAGACCAACGCGACGTGCCACCTCGGCAGCCTCTGCCTCGGTCATATCCTTACCCTTGCCCTGCTCGTCAGCTATCTCGCGAGCCGTGCGCACCATCTCGTCCATTAGGTCGTCAGCGTCTACGACCGTACCCTCACGGCTCTTCATCTTGCCCTCGGGTAGCTCTACCATCCCGTAGCTGAAGTGCGTAAGCCCCTTGCCGAACTCAAAGCCGAGGCGGTCGAGGACACGCGAGAGTACCTGGAAGTGATAATTCTGCTCATTGCCCACGACATAGACCATCTTGTCAATAGGGTAATCTACGAAGCGGAGCTTGGCAGTACCGATATCCTGCGTCATATATACAGACGTGCCGTCGCTACGCAGTAGGATCTTGCGGTCTAGCCCTTCGGCAGTGAGGTCGATCCATATAGAGCCGTCAGCCTCCTGCTCCAGGATGCCTTCGGAGAGACCGCGAAGTACTTCGTCGCGCCCGACGAGGTAGGTGTCAGACTCGTAGTAGATCTTGTCGAAGTCTACCCCCATACGCTTGTAAGTGGCGTCGAAGCCTGCATATACCCATTCGTTCATGCGCTTCCATAGGGCGACCGTGTCGGCATCGCCTTCCTCCCACTTGCGCAGAAGCTCACGTGCCTCAGCCATTAGGGTAGACTGGGCTTCCGCCTCTTCCTTGCTCATGCCTGTGGCGGTGAGCTGCTCCAGCTCAGCCTTGTAATGCTTGTCGAAAAGCACATAGAAGTCCCCAATAAGGTGGTCTCCCTTCTTGCCTGTAGACTCGGGCGTAGCGCCCTCGCCCCACTTGATCCAGGCAAGCATAGACTTACAGATATGGATGCCTCGGTCATTGACGATATTGGTCTTGACGACGCGCAGGCCATTGGCCTTGAGCACTTCGGCAAGGCTATAGCCGAGGAGATTGTTGCGGACGTGACCTAGGTGAAGGGGCTTATTGGTATTGGGTGATGAATACTCGATCATCACTAGGGGATCGCTGTCGGTGGCGGTGCGATGTCCGTAGTCGGAGGTAGCATTCATCTCGTCGAATAGCTCTAGCCAAGCCTCTGAAGCGATCGTGAGGTTAAGGAAACCCTTGATGACCTGCGTCGCTACGACGAGGGAGCTATCACGCAGGAGTACCTCGCCTAGTTCGGTAGCTGTCTGCTCGGGTCCCTTACGGCTGAGCTTGAGCAGGGGGAAAGCTACGAGGGTGAGATGCCCTTCGTATTCGCGCTTGCACTTCTGTATCTGGATGAGCTCGGCTGCTGGAGCTGAGCCGTAGAGACTAGTGGCAGCTGTCTGTACTGCCTGGCGTAGTTTGCTGATGATCGACATATCTATATTTGCTTTCTTGTCTAAAGTTCGAATGGCTCTGGCTCGGAGAGGCAAAGCATTAGGAAGGACAAAGATACAGCTTCTCCACCAGCTGACCAATCTCGCTGATGGGGACTTAGGTTTTATCGCTTTAGGGACTCAACTTAACTCGCCGTCGGGACTTACAGTAAGTCACCGAGGCGACTTACTGTAAGTCCCGATCGAGGTAAAACTTAACTGACTATGTGCTGGCTCGCTTAGCGGGCTTCGCTTGTAGGGTAATCGGGGTAAAGCAGGTAGCGACTGCGGAGGGTTCGATACTTGCGCAGGCCGTCTGCCCAGGTTGCGCGAATGGCTTCTTCGCTCATTCCCTGGCGGATCTGACCCGCTAGGCGCTTGTTCCCGACGAGAAGCTCAAACATGCGCTTGCGGTCAATGAGTTCGATCCCTGCCGAGCGTGCTATACGGTCGAAATGCAGGAGCCAGCCTAGCGAGATCTGCCCCGTAGGTAAGCCCCCCTCGGAGAAGTCTTCGCCATAGCATACCTGCCCGCGGTAGCGTGGGTCGCTGTCTGCACCGCGCTTGACCTCGGGAGTGAAGGTGAATGATCCGAAGCGTGCATCTGGATAGCCCAGGATGCGGAAGGGGGTATCCGTCCCGCGCCCTACGCTGAGGATCGTCGCTTCGAAGAGGCAGAGCGAGGGGTAGAGCTGAATGGCGCGATCGTCCGCAAGATTGGGACTAGGACGTACGGGCAAGCTGTAGGGCTGTCCGTGATGCCATCCCTCGACGGGAAGTACTTCGAGTCTACACCTGCGCTTGCCACGTAGCCAACGTTCGCCATTGATCATACGGGCAAGCTCTCCGACCGTTAGCCCGTGGGCGATGGGGATGGGATGCATGCCGACGAAGGAATGGCAGTCAGCCTCTAGGATGGGACCATCGACGAAGTCGGCGGGATTGGGTCTATCAGCGATGACGACCAGCTTGCCGTGCTCGGCTGCTGCCTCCATGATATAGTGCATCGAACTGATGTAGGTGTAGAATCGTGCCCCCACATCCTGCAGGTCGTAGACGATCACATCTACATCGCGGAGCATCTCTGCCGTCGGACGCTTCGTGCGTCCGTAGAGGCTGACGATGGGCGTACCTGTGCGGATGTCTTTGCCTCCGCGTACAGCCTTGCCGGCATCTACATCACCGCGGAAACCATGCTCAGGGACGAAGACCTTGGTAATACGAATGTCGCGTGTGAGCAGGGTATCAAGCAGGTGCGTCCGCTGTGTGCCGACGAGCGAAGACTGATTGACCATTAGCGCGACGCGTTTGCCACGCAGCATCGGCAGGAGGGTGTCCATACGTTCGTTGCCTAGCCGTACGGAGGACTGGGCAAGTAGGGTTGTCATACCAGTGAGGAAGCCTGTGAGGATGACGAGGATAAGCTGGCGTAGAGTAGTCATTGGATAGCTAATGCGTGAGACGGTGCCCCATCAGCATGCGCACATGGGGCTTGATGCAAAGATATACAATTCGCTCCTAGAGGTTTGCTGGCGCCCTGCTGAGTCGTGTGCTTTGTGGATAGGGAGGTAGAGATTGTCATTCGGATAAATCATGAAACTAGCTGAGCACACGATGAGATAGGGCGTGCGTGCTTTCGTGCTTTTGTCGTACCTTTGTCCCCAATAGACATAGTAGAATTAGATGCAAGATATTAGAAACATTGCCATCATTGCCCACGTCGATCACGGTAAGACGACACTCGTGGACAAGATGCTCCTAGCTGGCAAGCTCTTTCGTGATGACAAAGCTGCCGACGTAGATACCTACCTAGACAATAACGACCTAGAACGCGAACGTGGAATCACCATCCTCTCCAAGAACGTCAGCATTCGCTATCGCGATGTCAAGATAAATATCATCGATACTCCGGGTCACGCCGACTTCGGAGGTGAAGTAGAGCGCGTACTCAATCTAGCGGACGGGTGCATTCTGCTCGTTGATGCCTTCGAGGGTCCGATGCCTCAGACTCGCTTCGTCCTGCAGAAGGCGCTGGAGATGGGACTCAAGCCCATCGTCGTGATCAATAAAGTAGACAAGCCCAACTGCCGTCCTGAGGAGGTGGAGGACATGGTCTTTGACCTCATGTTTTCACTCGGTGCGACGGAGAACCAACTAGACTTCGTGACGATCTATGGCTCTGCCAAGCAGGGCTGGATGAGCCTCGACTACAAGAATCCCACGGAGGATATTACCACCCTGCTGGACACGATCCTTGAGCAGATCCCTGCGCCTATGCAGATAGAGGGACCTGCACAGATGCTCATTACCTCGCTAGACTTCTCTAGCTACGTAGGGCGTATCGCTGTGGGGCGCGTGCATCGTGGGACGCTGCGTGAGGGACAGGATGTGATCCTGATGAAGCGCGACGGTACTACGAGCAAGATGCGTATCAAGGAAGTGAATATCTTCGAAGGACTGGGTCGTACTAAGGTAGAGTCTGTTAGCTCGGGCGATATCTGTGCGCTCATTGGTATCGAGGGCTTCGAGATCGGTGAGACAGTAGCTGATGCAGCTGCTCCCGAGGCACTGGCGACGATCGCTATCGACGAACCAACGATGAGTATGCTCTTCACGATCAACAACTCTCCTTTCTATGGTAAGGAGGGTAAGTTCGTTACGAGCCGTCACATCCACGACCGTCTGATGCGTGAGCTAGACAAGAATCTCGCTCTGCGCGTGGAGCCCGCTGGTACAGCCGATAGCTGGATGGTCTATGGTCGTGGTGTGCTACACCTCTCTGTGCTCATCGAGACGATGCGTCGTGAGGGCTATGAGCTCCAGGTGGGACAGCCTCAGGTGATCATTCGTGAGATCGATGGTGTCAAGCACGAGCCTGTAGAGCATCTTACGGTCAATCTCCCCGAGGAGAGCGCTAGCAAGATCATCAACCTCGTTACTCAGCGCAAGGGCGAGATGACGATGATGGAGACCAAGGGCGACCGTACGTTCCTAGAGTTCAATATCCCCTCGCGTGGTATCATCGGTCTCAATAACTCTGTACTGACAGCCTCAGCGGGTGAAGCCGTGATGGCGCACCGCTTCCTAGAGTATCAGCCCTGGAAGGGTGAGATCGATCGCCGTACCAATGGCTCGATCATTGCCCTAGAGACGGGTACAGCCTTCGGATATGCGCTCAACAATCTTCAGAGCCGTGGACGATTCTTCATTTCTCCACAGGAGGAAGTGTACGCTGGTCAGGTCATCGGTGAGCATAGCAAGGAGGGCGACCTTGGGGTCAATGTCTGCAAGAGCAAGAAGCTCACTAATATGCGTGCCTCGGGTAGCGATGACAAGGTGGCACTAGCTCCGCCTATCGTCTTCAGCCTAGAGGATGCACTAGAGTATATCAAGCCCGATGAGTACGTAGAGATAACGCCTACTAGCCAGCGTATGCGCAAGATCGTTCTCGACGAGAGCGAGCGCAAGCGCCTGTCTCGTACGAGCGACTAAGCCGTCCGACATACCGTGTTATAATACAAGTCCGCAGGGACTGCGCATAGGGTCAAGTGACCTGCGCAGTCTCTGCGGACTTCTTTTGCTTACCTTGGTTATGTGGGGGCAAATGTTTACTTTTGTTGAGACAGGGTGTTTGCCCTTCTTTATTAGTTCAAGTATAGCTGACCCAATAGGATGAAACAAGCATTAGCATTCGTTCCCCCGATAGTCTCCTCCACGGAGCGCTATCTAGATATAGATGCCTTCTACGAGGCGAAGGACTTGCATGAGGCAGGGCAATACGTGGAGTCGATCCACCGCTTTCTGGATTTCCTAGGGGCAGGCTTCCGTGCAAGCTATGGCTTTGCAGATGGGATGAAGTTCTCCATTCCGCATGGTCCACTCATCGTAGATATTGATCTCTCGGGCGGTCAGTTTAGGATCTCGTCCGACTTCCTTCGCTTCCCTGCCGATGGTCGCACGGCTATGCTTCGTCAGGTCGTGGAGCTAAACTCTCGTCGTCTCATGCTCGCACGCTTCGTGCGGGTGAATGATACCCTGCGCATCGAGTATCAGTGCCCGATTGATCAGACGCATCCCTACAAGCTCTATGACCTCGTCTGCAATGTCTGTGGTATCGGTGAGCTGTACAATGATGAGTTCGTGACCAAGTTTGATGCTGAGCGCATCTACATTCCTCAGCTTATTCCCTATGCAGACAAGGAGATCGAGCGTCTGTATACTAGTCTGCAGGAGGTCGGTCGTGCGGGTCTAGAGGAGGTAAAGGCATTCGTTACGGAGCGCAATTATAGCTCGGCGTGGCTGGCTGTCGTAGCCCTCTGGCTACAATTCGACTACTACGCTCAGCCCAAGGGCGAACTCAAGGCGAAGGTCGAGGAGGCTTATGCCATCTTCTACGGTAAGCTTCCCGTGAGCGAGAAGGTACAGCGCTCAGCGACTCTGCTGGAGGAACTGCTGGCACGTAGCCTCGAGGACCTCCGTCCCTCACTCGTTTATACCAAGGTCTTTGCCTCGAGCAAGCGCCGTTCGTCCCTTCAGAATCTGCAAGAGAACTTTCGCGATGCCTACAACGAAAGCACCGAGGCGGGTCAAGCGCGCAATCATGTCAAGGTAATGCTCCTTGTGACCCACGCCTTCTATCTCGCCTATCATATCAATGATATGCAGCGCGACGTGGATGTCATTATGTCCCGTGCCCTTGCTGAGGCGAGCGGTCAGCCTGTAGAGACTGCCGCACCGATCCTTTACCTAGCACTCGAACGCATTATGAAAGGCGAACTCGAGGAGCCCGTGCCTACGAGCGAACGTGTCAAGAAGACCGCTCTCGGCTGGGTAAAGAAGGTTTTCCGCATTCGCTAACCCCTCACGACTACAATGATGATCAATCAAGAAACATTTGACCTAGTATATAAGGTAACCCATGCAGGAGGCTCGGGCAGTTGCTTCTACCTCCACAGCCACGGAGTATTCGTGACGAACTATCACGTCGTAGAGGGCTTTCGTGAGATCGCTATCCATGACCGCAATCGCAACCCTCATCTGGCGAAGGTCGTCCTCGTCAATCCCACCATCGATATTGCGCTTCTGGCTGTCGAGGGTGATTTCTCACACCTCCCAGAGGTTGCTCTGGCAGAGGAGGACAGCCTAACTATCGGGAGCAAGGTATTCGTGGCGGGCTATCCTTATGGGATGCCTTTCACTGTGACGGAGGGTTCGGTCTCTTCGCCTAAGCAGTTACTCAATAATCAGTATTATATCCAGACCGATGCTGCGGTCAATCCTGGCAACTCGGGCGGACCTATCTTCAACGAACGTGGGGAGCTAGTCGGCGTAACGGTCGCCAAGTTCACCGAAGCAGATAATATGGGCTTTGGCGTTCGTCTAGAGTCTCTGCGCAAGGTGCTGGACAATCTCGATGGACTGGAGCATTCCTGCTTTCACGTGCAGTGCTATAGCTGTGATGAACTGACGGATACGAAGGCGGAGTTTTGCCCGCACTGTGGAGTGAAGCTCCCCGAGAATGTATTTGACGAGCGGCAGATCACAGCGCTTGGGCTCTTCTGCGAACGAGCAATCTGCGAGATGGGCGTCAATCCTATCATTGCGCGCAATGGCTTTGAGGACTGGCTTTTCCATCGTGGAACGAGCGAGATCCGTATTTTCACCTACGACGACACGTATCTCTTCTGCGCCTCGCCGATCAATCTCCTGCCACGTCGCGACGTCGAGCCTGTCCTGGACTTCCTCCTCGGGGACTTTGCCCCGCTCAAGCTCGGTATCGATGGGCGTCTGGTCTACCTCATGTACCGCACACACCTGCTCGACATTCGCGAGAGCACCGAGGATGATATCAAGGCGAATATCATCAAGCTCGTCGATCAAGCCAATTATCTCGATCATCATCTCGTCGAGACTTACGGCTGTGAGTACTCCGAATACAGCAAGCTAGACGAACCTGCCGAAGCCATCGCTTCGCTCGACCCATCCTA
>JBHACZ010000051.1:0-24467 GCA_041854825.1 Porphyromonas sp.
ACGTCAATCTCAGTGGGGTGGGCTGTCCCGAGCTGGGTAGTCTCCTGCTGACGGCTAGTAGTGGCGAGCTGGATGTAGACTATAATAATTATGGTACGACCATCAGCCGAGAGAAGGCTTCTCCTGGCATATACTCTGCCTATCTCGACAAGCATGAGATCGCTGCTCGTGTGTCTGCGACGGCACGCACGGCTATTGCGGAATTCACGTTCGAGCGTGCGGGCAAGGGCAATATCCTGCTCAACCTCGGTCAAGGGCTGACGAACGAAAGCGGTGCGACGGTGCGCTTCCTCAACGATTCTACGATCGTGGGGAGCAAGCTAATGGGAACCTTCTGCTACAATCCCGAGGCGGTCTTCAATCAGTACTTCGCCATTCGTATCAGCCGTCGTGCTCCTGAGAGTGGCTACTGGAAGAAGCAGCCCGAGATGCGTGGCGTCGAGGCAGAGTGGGATAGTGATCATGGACGAAACAAGATCTACCGCTCCTATCGTCGTGAGCTTAGTGGCAATGATATAGGCGTTTGGTTCTCTTACGATGTGGAGCGTGGCGAACGTATCTACGTGCAGACGGGGGTATCATTCGTGAGCGAGGAGAATGCTCTGCTCAATCTTAATACGGAGCAGAGCCAGACTCCAGAGTTCGATCGTGTAGTAGCCTCTGCCGAGCAGGCATGGGAGCATGCACTTGGTCGTGTAGAGGTAGAGGGCGGTACACCTGACCAGCGCACGATCTTCTACACCGCGCTGTATCACCTGCTCATTCATCCCAATATCCTGCAGGATGTCAATGGTGAGTATCCGATGATGACGAGCCTTGTGACGGGCAAGACGGAGCACAATCGCTACACCGTCTTCTCGCTCTGGGATACCTATCGCAATGTTCATCCGCTTCTCTCGCTTCTCTATCCAGACACGCAGCTCGATATGGTGCGCACGATGCTGGATATGTATAAGGAGAGTGGTTGGCTTCCCAAGTGGGAGCTGTATGGTCGTGAGACTCTTACGATGAGTGGAGACCCGGCCATCACGGTGATCAACGACACCTGGCAGCGCGGGATCCGTGACTTCGATACACGTCTGGCCTACGAGGCTATGCTCAAGGGAGCGACGACGCCTGGAGCGAAGAATTATCTTCGCCCTGATATCGATGACTATATAGAGCGTGGGTATATTCCACTGCGTAAGCCCTTCGATCACTCCGTGTCTAACGCTCTAGAGTATTACATTGCGGACTGGAATCTAGCTGAGTATGCCGAGAAGGTGATGAAGAAGCCTGCGGATGCGAAGCTGTTTCGCAAGCGTGCCTCGGGCTATCGCCACTACTACGACAGAGAGTACGGGCTACTTCGTCCGATCACACCCGATGGTAAATTCCTCTCCCCCTTTGATCCCGTTCTAGGTCGTGACTTCGAGCCCAATCCCGGTTTCCATGAAGGAAACTCATGGAACTATTCGTTCTTCGTCCCTCATGATGTGCGAGGTCTAGCCAAGCAGATGGGTGGTGAGCGTAAATTCGTCGAGAAGCTCCAGGGTGTCTTCGATAAGGGTAACTATGATCCAGCCAATGAACCCGATATCGCTTATCCATTCCTCTTCACTTACTTCCCACGCGAGGCTTGGCGCACCCAGCGCATTACCAAGGATCTTCTGGCGAGTGTTTACCACAATGCTCCCAATGGTATCCCAGGCAATGACGACACGGGGACGATGAGCGCATGGGCGATCTATACGATGATGGGCTTCTATCCAGACTGCCCAGGAGATATGTCTTTTGCGCTGACGACACCTACCTTCCGTAAGGTGACGCTTCACCTCGATCCTAAGTATTACCCCGAGGGCAAGCTGGTCATTGAGCGACAGGGACAGGAGGATGATACCTATTTCCGCTCGATCACTGTAGGTGGTCGTGAGCGTCGAGGGGTCTATCGTCTGAGCAACGCTGATCTGGTGTCGGCTGGACGCATTGTTTTCCATACCTCAGCCGAGAGATAGGTTAAACCTTGACGGGGTTATCCCCTCATAAATTAAAAATGGAGCCCGAGAGCTTGTGAGCCAATCCTCCTTGCTCTCGGATTCTATTCATTGAAAACAAAATAACAACGAGAAGATAATGAAGAAGTATGTAATGAGTCTTGCCGTTGCCTGTGCTATGGCGTTCGGTGGAGCAGCGACAGCCCAGGAGCCTGTCCTAGGAAGTAGTCTCAAGAAGGAGTGCTGCCAGGATGGCAAAAAGGACTGCGACAAAGACTGCAAGAAAGATAAGGACTGCAAGAAGGCTTGCAAGGCTGCAGCTAAGGAAGAGCGTAGACGTGAGAAAGAGGCTAAGGCAGCCGACAAGGCTCAGAAAAGCGCTGATAAGGCTGTGAAGCGTGCCGAGAAGGCTGCCAAGGCATCGGATAAGGTGCAGAAGCGTGCCGAGAAGGCTATGCGACGTGCCGAGAAGGCATCTAGGAAAGCCGACGAAGCTGCTAGAGCAGCGCGCAGAGCGGAGAGAGAAGCCTCGCGCTACTAGCCCCCGTCCTCATGATGATCCATCAATAACGACCTATCTATATAAGACTCCTTCACCATGCGTGATGCGTGGTGGAGGAGTCTCGATATTATTATAGCAAACTTGAAATGAACAAAACTAAGCGATTCCTACTCCCAGAGTCGGAGATCCCACATGCGTGGTACAATATCCTCGCGGATATGCCCAATCGTCCTCGTCCTCTCATTCATCCAGGTACTCGTCAGCCTATTACGGTCGACGATCTCAAGCCACTTTTCAGCGAGGCTTGTGCCGAGCAGGAGCTGAATACTGCTGACGTCTGGATTCCAATCCCCGAGGAGGTGCGCGAGAAGTATGCTTTCTATCGCTCCACGCCATTGGTCCGTGCCTATGGGCTAGAGGAAGCACTTGGTACGCCTGCCAAGATTTACTTCAAGAATGAGAGTGTCAGCCCTGTAGGTTCTCACAAGCTCAATAGTGCTCTACCTCAGGCATACTATGCTCAGCAGGAAGGTGTGACACATCTAACGACAGAGACAGGTGCTGGTCAATGGGGGACAGCACTCTCATATGCCTGTAGCGTCTTCGGTATCGAGCTTGCCGTATATATGGTTAAGATTAGCTATGAGCAGAAGCCCTATCGCCGTAGCATTATGCAGACGTTCGGTGCTCAGGTAACGGCATCACCTTCGATGTCTACCCGCGCAGGTAAGGATGTCATCACAGCCAATCCCAAGAGTACTGGCTCCCTTGGTACCGCGATCAGCGAAGCCGTAGAGCTGGCTATGACGACTCCTGGCTGTAAGTATGCCCTAGGCTCTGTCCTCAATCATGTGTCTCTGCACCAGACCATCATTGGTCTAGAGGCTGAGAAGCAGATGCAGATGGCTGGCGACTATCCTGATGTAGTGATCGGCTGCTTCGGTGGAGGGTCCAATTTCTCGGGTCTTGCTTTCCCATTCCTACGTCACAAGTTCAGTGGCGAACGTCAAGGGACACGCTTTATAGCAGCCGAACCAGACTCTTGCCCCAAGCTCACGCGTGGTAAGCTAGCTTACGACTTCGGTGATGAATCTGGCTACACGCCCCTCATTCCTATGTACACCCTTGGTCACGACTTCCAGCCAGCCAATATCCATGCGGGCGGTCTTCGCTATCATGGTGCTGGTGCCATCGTCTCTCAGCTACTTGAGGACAAGCACATGGAGGCAGTAGCTCTTCCTCAGCTGGAGACGTTCGCTGCCGGTACACTGTTCGCTCGTGCCGAGGGTATCGTGCCAGCCCCTGAATCTTGTCATGCCATCGCTGCCGCTATTCGCGAAGCTGAACGCTGTAAGCGTGAGGGCAAGGAGGAGGTTATCCTCTTCAACCTCTCAGGTCATGGTCTAATTGACATGGGTGCTTATGATCGTTTCTTCTCTGGTGACCTGCAGAACTACGCCGTCAGCGATGACGAAATCTCTGCTAACCTTCAGCGCATCGAGCCTCTCCAGCCTAAGTAGAGCCCTTTAGATGTGATGAGGGTCGCATAGATCCTCCCAAAGTGGCAGCGCCATAGATCTCTGGAGATCTATGGCGTTGCTGCTTTGGGGAGTGACCCCTATGGTGGGTGGTGGATTGTTTTAGAGCTGGCGTACGAGCTCTGAGAAGAGACGTCCCATGCGGTCGCTCGCTGCATTGGCAGCGTCGATGACATCCTGGGCATCATTGACGAAGTCATCGTCGAAATGATAACCTTCGTTGGTGATCACACTCATCCCGAAGACGCGGATATCTGCGTGACGTGCCACGATTACCTCGGGTACAGTGCTCATGCCGATAGCATCACCACCGACCTTGCCCCAGAAAGCATACTCGGCAGGTGTCTCGTACGAGGGTCCTGTAAGACCAACGTACACCCCTTCCTTGACAGGAATGCCGAGCTCCTGAGCGATAGCCTTAGCCTTGGTGATGAACTCACGATCGTAGGCACGCGTCATGTCTGGGAAGCGAGGACCGAACATCTCGTTGTTGGGACCGAGGAGCGGATTGGGCATGTTGTTGATATGATCACGTATGATCATGAGGTCGCCGACCTTGAAGGTGGTATTGATACCGCCCGCAGCATTGCTGACTAGGAGGTTCTCGATGCCAAGGAGCTTCATCACACGTACGGGGAAGGTCACTTGCTCCATGGGATAACCCTCATAGAAGTGGAAGCGTCCCTGCATAGCGATCACCGGGATACCGTTAAGCATCCCGACGATGAGGTTCCCCTTGTGTCCCACAGCTGTCGAATGGGCAAAGTGAGGAATCTGAGCGTAGGGGATCACGGTGGCATCCTTGATCATATCGGCGAGGCTACCGAGACCACTGCCGAGGATAATGGCAGTGCGGGTCTCTTTGGGCAGGCGCGAGGCGAGGTAGCTAGCAGCCTCGTGGTAATGCTGTTCTTGCATCATAATGTTGTATCTTTTGATTGGGTTCTCTAGTGAGTGGTGGGGATTAGGCGGGAGGCTGCTGCACGTGCAGAGGCGATGATTTCCTCTTCGCCTGGTACATGTCCGCCCTGCATGAGGATGCGCCCGTCTACGATCGTCGTATCGACGAAGCTACCAGAGGCAGAGTAGACGAGATTGGACGTAAGATTGTGCACGGGCACCATCTCGGGGCGGTCTAAGCGGATGAGACAGAGGTCGGCGAGTGCCCCCTCGGCAATGCGTCCTGCATCGATCCCGAGGATCTTTGCCCCGACGCGTGTAGCTGATGCGTAGATATGCTCTGCGCTGACTGCTGTACTATCGAAGCGCCATACCTTGCCCATGAAGGAAGCGAGGCGCATAGCGGTGTACATATCTAGATTGTTTGATGAGCTACAGCCGTCCGTACCTAGTCCGACGAGGATACCACGCTGGCGCATCTCCTCGAAGGGGAAGGTATATCCCGATGCGAGCTTCATATTGCTGGCAGGGTTGTGCACGACCTTCACCCCATAGTGGGCAAGGATATCCATCTCCTCATCGTCCACCCAGATCACGTGGGCAAGGATAAGCCGTGGACTAAGGATCCCGAGACGCTCGAGATAGCGTACAGGCGTGGTGCCGTGCAGGCGAATGCACTCCTCTACTTCACCCTTAGTCTCGGAGAGGTGGAGGTGAATGCTGAGATCGTGCTCCTCTGCGAACTGATGGCAGAACTGCAACTGCTCGGCACTGACCGTATAGATGGCATGCGGACCGAGATTGAACTGAATGCGGTCACTCATCTGGGAGAAACGCTCCAGGTACTCCGCACTGCGCTGGCGATCTAGTGCTGCACGCTCGGGATTACCTTGGTCAAATAGGGTATAGGATAGTACGGCTCTTAGTCCAAGCTCCTCTACCGCACGGGCGCATTCGAGTGGATGCATGTACATGTCGAGGAAACAAGTCGTGCCGGTCTTGATCATCTCTAGACATGCTAGACGTGCACCGATATAAACATCCTCGGTCGTCATCTTCTCTTCGATGGGCCAGATATAGTCCTGAAGCCAAGTCATCAACGGAAGGTCATCGCCATATCCCCTAAGGAGGGTCATGGCAGCATGCGTATGCGTATTGATCAGCCCTGGGACAATAGCCATCTCGCTGGCATCAATGATAGTAACTCCCTCGGGTGCCTCTATATGAGGAGCAATGCGTGCAATGCGGTTGCCCTCGATGAAGAGGTCTGTCGTACCTCCGTCGAGATACCCGCCACGTATCAATATCCCCGCTTGCTCACTGTGGGGACGTATGGTCTGCGCGAAGGCTACCACACGGCGCTCTTCGTCAGTAACATCTATCTGGGTCTGCCCTTCGTAGGCATTCTTGATCGAAATCTTGCTCATAATATTCAAGCCGTTTGATGGCTCTTACAAAGGTATGCAAAAAAGATGAACGTAGGAAGCACGGCTAATCGGGCAACTTACTTCTAGTGTATAGAGGAGCTGTGCCTTGATTTTTCCCGAAAGCTCCCAGTGAGATTTTGCGAAATGCCTATAGTCTTTTCCCTAAATACCCGTCTAGAAATATAAGTATAGTACTATGTGTATATAAGTATAGTACTATACTCCTATAAATATAGTACTATACTCCTATAAATATAGTACTATACTCCTATAAACATAGTACTATATTTGTATGCGCATAGTACTATACTTATAAACTCTTCTAGATGTTGTGGAAAATAATTGCCTATGTTTCGGGAAGTTTGCTGGAGCTTTTGGTATAAAACTGTGGATGCTCCGAGCATAGGGTGTGCTGTATGAGAGATAGGATGGGGAGGTATTAGGGTGAAGCCTCTGTACACTTCGTCGAGACTTGGCTGGTGTCCTATTATCGGAGGATGCCGAACCCCCATCAGTGGTCTAGGCTATTTCGGGGGATGAGTTTGCAATATACAGGATAGTGTGGGACGGATGAGCGGGGCGTACCAATTCCCCCAAATGAGAGTGGGCTGTGTGTAGATCATTGCTACACACAGCCCACTGCGCTTGGGATTAAGCTACTGCACCCGCAGTAACTCTAGGAAGAATACGCCTTAGCGGATCACTACCTTGCCCGTACTGGTGCCTACCTTGGCGAGGTACGTGCCAGGAGCGAGGGCAGGAAGGTTGATACGCGTCTGACCTGGCTCGAGGATCTCTGTCTGAAGGACGAGTTCACCCTTTAGGCTGTACAGACGGAATACCGTCGCATTGGGCGTGCTGAGGATGAGGTAGTGGCTCGCAGGGTTGGGGTAGAGCTGGATGCCTGCAGCCTCGAGAGACTCTACTGCTCCGATATACTTGAAGGTAGCATAGATCTCTACCGACTCGGTCAGCGTGAAGCTCTTGGTCTCTGTGATATCGAACTTCTCAAGATCATAGTTGATATAGTAAAGCTCGTTGAGCACGTAGTCTTTGTCGGGTACTACCTCTACAGTGACTACGTCTCCCATGGCTCCTTCATGTTCGCTGATGCTTAGACCATGGAGTATGATGTGTCCATTGGTCATCTCGTCATTGATGAATACATCGATAGGCTCCTTGGCATACTCTGCACGTAGTACGACATCACTGGTGACATTCATCTCATGGATGAGCTCATTATCCCAGCGAGGCTCCTCGTAGACGGGTACATCATTGACGTAGAGATTGCGCACGATGTAGCCCTTCTTGGCGATAGCTGCGACATAGATCTTGGTGCCATCAGGGACAGCGTTGAGATTATTCGCACCTGTGATCTGGATCTCACCTTCGGGTGATGTTACGGTCGTCACCTTATGCGTCGTAGGTACATTAGCCAACTTGCCATAAGCAGAGAGTTCGCGGATGACTACGGCATAGAACTTCCTATGCGAGAGTTGGAACTTAATGTATTTAGCCTGAATAGGAGCCGGGAACTCAATCTCTGTACCAGCCTTGGGGATCGTTGGTGAGCTTGGTGCATTGTATACCTGAGTGAAGGCAGAGTCCTCGTTGGTCGTCGTCGATACCCACACCTGTAGATTGGCCAGGTGAGTTAGATACTTGTGATCCATCATCTCGATCTTGAAGCCCTCTAGTGCATAGGTTTTTCCTAGATCGTAGACGAGCTGATGGGTGATATCCTTGTTGGTATGGAAGGGGAAGGGATAGATCGTCTCAAGTTGACCGTCTGAGATGGTCGCAGGATTCTTCTCTTCGGGCAGACCAGGGACGAAAGATGC
The DNA here is from genome assembly GCA_041854825.1 of Porphyromonas sp. Lineage (GTDB taxonomy): Bacteria > Bacteroidota > Bacteroidia > Bacteroidales > Porphyromonadaceae > Porphyromonas. The sequence goes on from JBHACZ010000051.1 coordinate 8,182, forward strand.
ATCCTCATATTGTGTATACTCGCCTAGAGTTACCACAGGCGTGCGACCACGGAGCACATTGATACGATTGGGGTCATCGACATTGACGATGAACTCATAGCTCTCATGCAGGTCACCATTGGCGAGATCCACGGTGACGGTGGTCTGACCTACCTTGAGTGGGGTGATGTCAAATGAGTAGGTGTCGTTGGTCGTCTTGAGATTGCTTATCGTAGCAATGTTGGTGTTCTCAGGAGTTACGGTGATGGCGAAGTTTTCCTTGCGGGTATCTGTGCCGAGCGAGTATGTACCGCTGAGGCTCTTGGGTGTGCCTAGACCTAGAGCCTGAGTAGGCAGGTTGCTTAGGTTGTAGCCACTCGTGAAGGGTACGCCGAATGCCTGGAACTCCCAGATACGGATGATGAGAGGGCGCTCCTTGTCGTAAGGAGTGAAACGTACGTAGCGAGCGACAGTAGGCTTGATCCAGGCATCCTTAGTGTTTTCGGATTGAGGACGATCCTGCTCGTGCAGTACCTCGCGCCATTCTTTAGCATCATTGCTGAGCTCGATCTTGTAGTTCTCTACGTTCTCAAACGACTCCTTGTGACGGCAGTCGAAGAACTTGAACTCGTATAGTGTGTAGGTCTTCTGCAGGTCGATCACTACCCAATGCTCTAGCTTACCACCAGCACACCACTTGGCAGACACAGAGTTGGGGATCTCGTTACCATCAATGAGGTTGCGGGGATGTTCACTTTCGTTCGTGTAGCCACTCACGCTGTGGATGCTCTTACCACGTGCTACGTTCGTGAGAGTGACGTTGTCCTTGACCTCGATGAAGTCCGCCACTTCGGCAGTCGTCACACCAGCTGGATTTGTTACCTTGACACCGATGGTGTATCGACCTTCGTTTGCGAAGGTGAAGACAGCCGTATTGCCCGTTTGGCTCGTGAGGGTCGCTCCCTGAGGCACGATCCACTGGTAGCTCTGAGGCTGCTTGGTGGCGCGAGCTGTCACGGTTACTGACTGACCGCGGTTGATGAGTGTGCGTGAAGCACTGAGGATCACCTCAGAGAGGGAGAGGGTAGGATAGTTGAGGGTGAGGCTAACCTCTGCTCCTTCGGTACGATCCTGCATTACGGTACGTACGAAAACCTTCTCGCTAGTGACAGCAGAAGACTTACGCGTGAACTTAGAGATATAGAAAGCCTCATTGCGCGTCTGACCGACGAGCACCTTCTGACCATCACGCTCCATGTACACGTTGAAGTGATGCACGTTCTCATTGACAGGGCTATCCCAGATGAGACGGATATCGCTGATCTCTTCCTTGAGCGCATTCTGAGCGCGGAGGTTCGTTACAGAGACAGGAGTAGGATGGTAGTTCTTGTCCATGATGGAGAGCTGACCAACCTGCATATTGAAGTTCGCAACCTGAGCGACAGAACCAAATTCGAGGGCGATGATCGATATAGTCTTGCCCTTGAGACTAGAGATGTCAGCGGTGGCGATTGTCCAGCCATTCTTGGTCGTCTTATTGACGAGAGTGAATTCTCTGAAAGTAGAGTTGTCCTCAGTCGTAGCTAGCTTGATCGTAGGAGCAGCGTCGGTAGAGGTCTTGTACACTAGAGTTACCTCTTCGTTGCCCGCGAGTGTGAGCTTCGTCTTATAGAGACGAGTGAGGTAGCGTGCGCCAGCAGTAAGCTTACCCGTGATCGAGAGAGCTGCCCCAGAGTTGTATGAGTCCTCCCAGCTAAGTTCGTACTTAAGGTCAGCCTTGCTGCCGCTGTTCTGAGGCTGTACCCACCAGCGCCAGGTGGGAAGTATATCCTGCATACCGCGGTGGTACCACTCTGTATCGCCACGCTTCTCGCCTTCGACGAAGCGGTAGCGACCGAGACCCATACCGAAAGAAGAGACGAAAGGAAGTTTGGTGATAGCACTGCGCTCCTGAATAGCGGTAGAGAGCCCTGACCAGATACTACCAGATCGTGTAGCATCGGTTGGGTCTCCCTTACTATTGACCCAGAATCCCTGTGATTTGCTGAAGACAGTCTTCATCGCATTGCGTGCAGCATCTCCAGAAGCCTGTGGTGTGCCGAGAAGGTTCTTGACGACCTGCTTCCAGATAGGCTCCTCAGGGTTGAAGAGCTGAATAGATCCGATATGACCGCTCGTGGGGAAGAGTGTACTGATCGCACCTCCATTGCCGTACAGTCCTCCCTGAGCACATTCGATACCAGAGTAAAGTTTGCGGAAGATGTCTGACTGAGGGATCCCAGCATTTAGCATTGATTGGGCATTGTAGCTTGCCTGAGAGACACTGCCATAGTTTGCCATGAATGATATTCCAGCGATCTTGAGGGCTTCCATCACACTGCTTGCAGAGGTGCTTTGGTTGTAGAGCTGTATCTCCATGCCGGGGTTTCCTCCTTCTGTAGCGTAGCGCATATAAGCTCGACAGAATTCAGTCCAGTTGTGCGACTGTGCTCCGCCTTCAGCATTGATGAACCATCCGTCGAAGCCGTAGAACTTGGCGATCTCATAGAGCTTGCGGGCATAGGGATAGTCGTTGCCTTCTCTAGTGAGCATCTGTGTAGCCCATGCTGGGTTACCACCATGTGCAGTCTCGGGGAAGAAGACGCAGCCGAGGATCTTGACACCATTGAGGTGTGCGATGTCAGTTACTGGGGCAGAGGGAGGAACGATGATCCCTTCACCTGCAGATCCTCCCCACCATACGAGGATGTCGAGGTACTGCCAGTAGTTGGGGTTGTAACCGATGAAGTTGTCAGCTCCCTGAGAGGGAGTCATGCTACACATGGGATTCATCGTTAGACAGGCAGCGACCTTGCCTTCATAGTACTGGCTGGGGTTCGCCTTGATGCCATCGTCGTAGAATCGCTCCTGGAGGGGAACGGTGCTGCGGTTGAACTTGGCATTTTCGTCTGCATCAGACGTCCATGTCTTGATGTAGTCTGGATGCCAGCATCCCCCATAGGGTTGCTGTGCCATCCCCACCTGGATCATCGCCAGCGTCGCGATGATCAAAGAGAATAAAGTCCGTCTCATAGATTAGTATGATTTTAGAAGTGAAGTGTGATTATCTGAAGTTGTTTGGAGTATTGCGCACACCCTCGCTGGCGTTCGTGTCCATCACGTCCCACCAGAGGCGGGTAGACTGATTGACTCCTACGGGGACGTTCGCTCCGTTGCTAACGCGTTCTTCGTTAGGGTAGCTAACGCGCTTGATGAACTTGCCGTCGGGGATCTCTGGGTCAAGATTGTTGAGCGGGTATCTTAGGCGAGGGTAATCTGTGCGACGGTACTCTGCCCAGCCTTCGTTACCATTGGGGAAGATCGCTAGCCATTTTTGTGTGATTATCGCCTCGAGCTGCTCCTCGCGTGATCCAGAAGAGAAGGGTTTATTTACCAACCCTAGGATGTAGGCATCGGCGAGATTGTCGGCGAGATGGTAATAGCGCATAGACTCTCTGATTCCTTCTAGGTAGAGAGATTCAGCACTGCCACCAGCACCTGCCCAGCCACGTAGGGCAGCCTCTGCCTGGAGGAACTTACACTCGGCATAGCCCAACCAGATGTATTCACGGCTGTAGCCAAACCATTCGGTGTCGCTCAGCTCCTTATTGTCAGCCCAAGCATTGACGCGGAGTACGGAGTAGTCATCGGAGATACGATGTACGTCGTGATTGCCGATCTCGCAGCCATTGAAGTCAATGCTTTTGATCTCTCTGCCAGCCATGAGACGTTCCTTGGGCGTGGGGCGGAACCAGCTGATTGGGCATCGTGGATCAAGGTCTGCGCTTAAGGTCTTGTAAGCAATCTCGAGGTCCTTACTCATGACAGCATCGAGGTAACGGAAGCTACAATTGGCAACGTCGTTTTCTCGACCACCCTCGTTGTATCCCCCTTGATCTATAGGGGCATAGGCAGGGACGGTGCGCATCCTGTCTTCTTGACTGCGCATCACGCCTGCAGGATGCGTCAGAGCTGCCTCGCCTTCGGTGCGAGCACGTGCGGGATCGACATTAGAGATACGTAGTGCTAGGCGCAGGCGCAGAGTGTTGGCGAAGCGTATCCACTTGCTGACGTCTCCTCCGAAGCACTTGTCATCGGCAGGCTCATACATGTACCCAGGACGACTAGGATCTATCTGTTCGATAGCTTCAGCAAGCATGCGGAATACCTTGTCGTAGACCTCCTCCTGAGGTTGATAGGTAGCGTGCTCGGGTAGAGGCTCACAGTCTATCATGGGCGTGATGGGGATGTCTCCGTAGGTATCGGTCAGTGTAGAGATGAGGAAGGCGTAATAAATGCGCGCGATGTAGAAGGCGTTGTGATACTTCTCGCGGTCGAGGTAGTAGCAGATCTTAGCGATGGTACGATATTCATCTGTACGTTTCTGATAGAAGTGATTCCATCTGCGGTCAGACCAACCGGGAGTGTAAGCGTAGCAGGGTGATCCGGTGTTGAAGGTTGGCTGATTGTGCGCAAAGTAGCCAGCATAGATATCGTGCGTGAGGTTAGTCGTGCGCTGATAGTCATCGACGAGTCCCTCATAGGTGAGGTTGCGGAAGGTTGCTCCGAGTGAAGTCTCGACCTCCTTGAGCTTAGCAAGCTCTTCCTCTGAGATCGTATTACGCAGGGCGATATCCGCATAGCGTGCTGGGATCTTGGGGTCAATAGGTTTGTCCGTCGGAGGAGTGACCGTGCCAGCATTGACATAGGGAGGGAGGAGCGGATTGCGATTGAGCTCCTCAAAGCCCGAGGTACAGCTTGAGAGTAGGCATAGGGCAGCACAGGCGCTGCCGAGACGTATGGCGGTATTCATACGGAGAAGTCTATATGGTGTCATGTAGTGGGCAGTGCTTAGAATTGAACCTGTAGAGATACCCCGAGCGTACGGGTGTAGGGCACCGACGTGAAGTCAATGGCCTGAGAGAACATCGTCGTGTCGAAGCCCCCCTCAGGACTAGTGCCAGGCGTATGACGAAGTAAATAGAAGAGGTTGCGCCCTACGAGGGAGAGGCGGACGCCCTGCAGTGGGGTCTTGCTCAGTAGAGTGCGTGGGAGGGAATAGGAGAGGGATAGCTCCTTGAGCCTGATGAATGAGGCGCTATAGATGAATTCCTCTGCTATGGCGTTCTCTCCGCCGATGAGCGAGTAGAAAGACTCTGTCGTAATGGGGGTGGTATTCGCCAGCCCTGTCACCTCATCGATACCATCGAACACGATGGGTGCTGTACGCTCCTCGGTGCGCAGTGCCATACCCTTGCCCGCTGCGATGGCCTCAGACATGGAGACGATCTGACCACCGAAGCGCATGTCTACGAGACCCGAGATCGCGAATCCTCGATAGCTGAGGGTAGAGCCAAGTGAGGCTAGGTAGTCTGGCTGGATGTTACCGATGACACGAGGATTCTCGGTGTCGAGTAGGGGGATGCCGTTGCGCGTTAGGATTTGCCCAGCATCGTTGCGCTTGTAAGAGCTACGTCCGATGATGTCACCGAGGCGACCGCCTTCGAAAGCACCCACATCGACCAGGAGGTTGTCTCGGCGATAATTGAAGCTCATATACTTGCTCGTGGGGTCGAGGCGCTCGACGGTCGTATTGTTGTGCGAGAGGTTTGCCGTTAGGCTCCATTCCCAGTCTCGTGTGCGGACAGGGCTACCATAGACCATAAGCTCAAAGCCAGAGTTGATGATCTCGCCAGCGTTGATAAACTTCCAGTTGTATCCAGAGCTGGCAGCCTGGGGAATACGCATGATCTGGTTGCGCGTCGTGCTATGGTAATAGGTGAAGTCGAAGCCGAGGCGATTGTCTAGGAACTTCATGTCTAGACCTGCCTCGATAGAGGATGAGATCTCGGGCATTAGGTTCTCATTATATCGCTCTGTGGGAGGAGTAAACTGAGGACCAGAGGGCGTCTGTATCCAGGCACCAGTACTCACGAGGCGATAGGGCTCGGTATCCTTACCCACCTGAGCTACAGAGAGGCGTGCTTTGCCGAAAGTCATCCAGCTAGGGCGGTGATCACCACGCGCTAGAAGTTCTGAGAAGAGGAAACTAAGGCTTGCGGAGGGGTAAAAGTAGGAGCTATTGTGCACTGGTAGGGTAGATGACCAGTCATTACGGGCAGTGAGGTCTAGAGATAAGTATTCGTCCCAGGCGAGCTGTAGCGAGGCGAAGGCTGAGCGCGTCTTGCGTCTAGAGATGCCATCGCCTGCAGCGTTGAAGCCTTGAGCTGAGTTGTGGCTCCAGTAGCTGTTATTGAGCATATGCTGCGAGCGTCCCGAGAGGTAGGACGTACGCTGAAACATCTCATTGACCCCCAGTGTATAGTTCGCCTTCAGGCGTTCGCTGATGCTGTTGTTACCGATGAGGATCGCCTCCATGTTGTGCTCGAAGAAGTTTGCCTCCTGTGAGTAGAGCGACTCATTCTCCTGGTTGTCGATACCATTGGTGCGATTGATTTCTTGGATGGAGGTGTGGTAGTAGTCATAGGCGTATTTACCCTTGAGGAAGAGCCAAGGAGTAAAGTTAATCTTGGCAGAGAAATAGCCGAAGGAACGCCAGCGCTCATCCTCATTGTCGAGGCTATAATTGATATAGTAGGGGTTGAGCTCGGTGGGTGAGGGGCCGACGTAGTTGATGTGGCGGTGTGTATCGTCGCGGAAGGTCTTGAGGTCATCTAGTCGGATGTTGTGCGGCATGTATAGAAGCTGATAGATCTCGCCACCTTTGCCGAAGGTAGGTCTGTCCTCTGCAAGCGTGCGAGAGAGGCTAACCTTACTGTCGAGCGAGAGATGATTGTTAAGTTCTATGCCTGCACGGAGGTCGATGTTGGTCTTGTCCATCTTCTCGCCTTCGAAGAGCCCTGTCGTAGAGGTGTTCGCGAATGAGAGGCGGTAGTTGCCTTTGCCTGCGGAGTTGCCCACTGAGACATTGTGTGTCTGTGCGAACCCTGTGCGGAAGTAATCTACAAGTTTGTCGCCATACTTAGTATAAGGCATCTCGATGCCATTGTAGGCTGTATAGCTCTGTCCATCGAGTGGGGCACCCCAGCTAGAGGAAACATTGGGGTTAAATACTCCGGCTACGCCCTGTCCGTACTTCGTCTGCATGTCTAGCGCAGAAGCGACCTGTGTCCAGGTGAGGCTCGTGGAGTAATCCACGCCGAAGCCATTGGCCTTGGATCCTGATTTGGTCGTGATGAGAATGACCCCGTTACCAGCACGCGAGCCATATAGAGCAGCGGCATTAGGTCCCTTAAGGACGGAGATGGACTCGATGTCCTCGGGGTTGATATCAGCTGTCACACCTCCACGGTCTACACCTCCGTATAGTGAAGCTCCAGAGTCATTGTTGTCATTGAAGGGGACTCCATCGACGATCCACAGAGGCTGATTATTATCGGTGAGGGAGGAGTTGCCTCGCAGGGTGATCTTGGTTGATCCGCTAAGCCCAGTGCCAGAGATGTTCATCTGTAGCCCTGCGACCTTACCTTGTAGTGCACCAGTGACGGAGGGGTTACCAGTTTTGTTGAGCTCGCTGCTCTTGACATCTTGGAAAGCGTAGCCAAGCATTTTCTTTTCGCGTTTGATTCCGAGGGCAGTGACTACGACCTCACCGAGCATTTCGGAGTCTTCGGCCAGCAAGATTTGTAAGGGGCGCCCTGTGGTAAAGGAGCTGGCTGGAAGTGTCCGCTCTTGATAGCCTATATAGGTGATCTTGAGCGAGGACTTGGCATCTACGGAGAGTGTGAATGCACCGTCAAGGTCTGAGGAAACGCCGTTCATCGTCGGAGAACCAATCTCGATAATACTGGCCCCGATGATGGGTTCTCGGGTTTTTGCATCGATTAGTGTCCCACTGACGGAACGTGACTGTGCCCACACCGCAGTGCAGGAGAGGAGTGTGAGTGTGAGGCTCACGAGGCAGCGCCTCATGGAGGCGCCTAGGACTAATTGCCTAATCATACTTTAGGTAGTTTATTCTAATATATATGCAGACTCGCCAAGGTTATTTAGTGCGGAGGCGATGTGTACTCTATTTAGATACTCAACTTGTCGCAAAAGTAGTAGATATAAATCGAACGGGCAAGGCTTTTTGCGTTTAATTTTTGTAAGTGTCGGTGCGGCCTAGAGATTATTAATGTGTGAAAGTCGTCAGGATATTCATAGAATCTAAATCTACCTGTACGAGTAAGTTCCTAGTTAATAGTAGAGAAGGGGGAGACTTCAACTAATTTTCTTGCGCGTCTCAAGGCGGGTCTACTTTATTTGTCAAGGTGGAAGTCTCAAGGCGAATCATGGGCAAAAATCGAACTGATCAAGTGATACTTCTTGAAATCACGTCGTGAATTATACAAACCACGTCGTGCTCTGTACAAACCACGTCGTGCTCTGTACAGTTCACGACGTGAACTCAAGAATATTGCCAGCCTTAGATAAAGTTTATTTCTAGGGATCACTCCATTTGCCGTAGAGGCATGCCAGGCATTGCCTTCTATTGAGTGTTTTCCTGGGCTAGAGTTCTCTGCTGTGTCTGCTTAAGTAAGATGCGTATGTGACTTGCACCAGCTCGCGCTTCACCTACAGATAAGGGCATGAAGAGTAGATCTAGAGTTCTGTAGGGAGGTGTGCCTAGTAAGAAATGTTTATCTTTGTGGCTTCTGGGCTTAGACCTTCGGGGACGTTGCTCAAGAAGAAATTCATTATGATAGAGACTATAATCAAAGGAATCATCATCGGAATGATCATCTCGGCTCCGCTGGGACCTGTCGGCGTCTTGTGCCTTCGGGAAACCCTGCACAATGGAAGGCGAGAGGGATTGATCACGGGCGTGGGGGCTATGCTTAGTGATGTCTTCTATGGTATCCTCGTATATATAGGTGTTGGGCTGATCATTGATTTCATCATACAGTACGATGCTCCCATCCGTATCATCGGTGGAGTTATTATTCTAGCCTTTAGCTATTACCTAGCGCGGACGGGGGTGAAGTTTAAGGATAAGCCGACCAATCGCCTTAGCAAAATGCATGGCTTACGAAAGGTGCTTACGGCTTTTGTCGTGACGCTGACGAATCCTTTCATTATGCTCTTGATCCTGCCATTATACACGCGATTCCAATTCGTGCGTCCCACTGCCTATCCCGAGTGGGAGCTACTCGTGGCAATGCTCTCTATCGGTGCTGGCTGTATGATTTGGTGGTCACTGCTGACCTACTGGGTGCGTCGCCTGGCATCCTCGGCTGGAGCACGAGGTTTGAGGTATATCAGTTATGGGGTGGCTACGGTGCTAGGTATCATTGGTATCATCGGTATCGTCACTGGTGCAGATGCTATGATCACAGGGCGCGACACGAGCCAGAAGCTCCGCCAGCTTAACGAAACCTATTTCTCAGCTCAAGAGCAGACCATCCTTGAGGAATAAATTCTCGCAGATACAGCCTAGAGTATTAGACGAATTTCAGATAAAACCAGACACTGTCAGTCATTATGAAACAAACCTCTGTGCCTTACCTTAAGTGGGAGGGGCAAGATCTTACGGGTCTAGCCGAGATGCTAGAGACATCGGGCAGACGTATCTCTATAGATAGGCTCAACTGGGAAGCTGACTTCCCTTATCGCCCGATTTGCACGGTGGATATTGCATACTGTGAGCGCGGGATACTCCTGCACTACTTCGTGCGTAGTCTAGACCTTCGCACTCAGTCGGCAGGCGATGGACACTATGTACACGAGGATAGCTGTGTAGAGTTCTTTATGCAGAGAGAGCGTGGTGTGCCGTACATCAACTTTGAGTTCAATGCTGCGGGCGTGTGCTACGCTTCGCATCACGATACTCCAAGCGAGAGCACGAAATTCTCTCCAGAGGAGTATGCCACGATCCTGCGTCAAGCGACTCATCAGGGAGAGAAGCTGGAGGAGCAGGGTGGTATCCACTCCTGGGAGCTCACCGCCCTCATCCCCTGGAAGACTATGGGATACGCCGAGGGAGAGAAGCCAAAGTATATGTGGGCGAATTTTTACAAGTGCGCAGACGGCACGCCCCATCCTCACTATCTTAGCTGGGCGGAGATCGATGAACCAAGTCCAGCTTTCCATCGCCCTCAGTTCTTCGGAGAGCTTCGTCTAGATTAAGGGGACGGAGGTTCTTAGGAGATATTCTCCCATACAATTAAGCCTAGGGGCTGTATCGTAGCAAAAGCACGATACAGCCCCTAGGCCATTTACGATCTAAACCGTGTCCGTGTGGACGATTGAGAGGGTTACTCTTTGAGCCAGCGGTCGAGCCAGCCGAAGAAGGTGCGCTGCCATAGAAGTGCATTCTGTGAGCGCATGATCCAGTGATTTTCGTCGGGGAAGATAAGCATCTGGCTGGGGATCCCTCGTAACTGGGCAGCGTTGAAAGCTGCCATCCCCTGGCTCGCGAGGATGCGGTAGTCGAGCTCGCCATGGATGATAAGTATGGGCGTATCCCAGCGGTCTACGAAGTGGTGGGGCGAATTGGCGAAGGTACGCTGAGCGACCTTATTGTCCTTATCCCAGGGAGCGCCACCCATATCCCAGTTGGCAAACCACATTTCTTCGGTCTCGAGGTACTGCATCTCGAGGTTGAAGATACCAGCGTGAGCAATGAAGGCGCTGAATCGACCTTCGTGATGCCCTGCTAGGTAGTAGACGGAGTAGCCACCATAGCTAGCACCGACAGCTCCGATGCGCTTGTGGTCAATGAAAGGTTCCTTCTTCATCTCATCGACAGCGGTGAGATAGTCTTGGATGTTCTGACCAGAATAGTCTCCGCTGATCTGCTCATTCCACGCCTTGCCGAAGCTGGGTACGCCGTGGCGGTTGGGCATGATGACGATATAGCCTTGCTCAGCCATTAGGCGGGCATTCCATCGGTAAGAGAAGTACTGACTGATGGTGCTCTGTGGTCCACCCTGGCAGTAGAGTAGGGAAGGATATTTCTTCGTGCGGTCGAAGCCGGGAGGATAGACGACCCAGACGAGCATATTACCTCCGTCGGTCGTGCGCATCCAGCGTTTCTCAGCGTGCGTGTCTCCGAGGCTGGCTAGCAGTGCTCCATTCTCAGACGTGATGGCAGTGGCCTGACCTGTCTTGAGATCTACGCGGTAGAGATCTGTAGGCTCCATCATGCTCTGACGTGCAGCTAGCACACGACTAGAGGCAACTTGCATAGAGACATAGTTGTGCTGTCCCTCAGTGATCTGACGGATGCGACGCCCCTTGAGCGCAATGTGGTGTAAGTGTGTTTCGGCTCGGACGGTGCTGATGAAGTAGATGCCCTTGCTGTCGGCACTCCACTGTGGATGATCGACATCGCACTCGAAGCCCTCGGTGAGATAGGTCTTCTCACCAGTGGCGAGATTCATGACGAAAAGACGCTTGAGGTCTGCCTCGTAGCCATCGCGCTCCATACTCGTCCAGGCGATCATACGCCCATCAGGCGAGAATGCGGGTTCCTTGTCGTAGCCCATCATCCCTTCGGTGATATTGCGTGTCTTGCCAGAGGCGAGGTCGTATAGGTAAATGTCCGTATTGGTGGATAGGGTATAGGCTAGACCTTCCTTCTTTCGGCTAGCGTAGGCTATGGTCTTGCTGTCGGGGCTCCAGGCGATATCGTCGATGGAGGCGAAAGGTTTGGTGGGAGCTTCATAAGGCTCGCCCTCTAGGATGTCTTTAGCCTCAGTGATAGGTTGATCTCCGAGGGTAGCTACGAAGATGTGGGGGATTGTCTCTACCCATTCGTCCCAGTGCTTATACATCAGCCCGTCGATAACGCGTCCTGAGGCCTTGGGTAGATCAGGATAGCGATCTAAGGTACGCTGACCATACTTGATATTCTTGACGAATAGCACACGCTGCTCGTCGGGAGAGATGATGTAGCTCTCGATCCCACCCTCTATAGCGGTGAGCTGACGGCGATCGGAGCCATCGGCTGCCATACTCCAGAGCTGCATAGAGCCTCCCTCGTTGCTCATATAGGCAATGCGGGTGCCACCATTGATCCAGCGAGGTGAATACTCTCCTGCAGGAGTGTCGGTGATCTGACGGCGAGGGGTCTTGCCATCTAGGCTAAGGGTGAAGAGCTCCGAACGGCTTCGATTGGCCTCGAGGCTGGGGAAGCTGACTTGATAGACGACCATTCGCCCATCGGGAGAGAGGGAGGCTTCGCCGACGCGTGCCATCTCGAGGAGCTTCTCGGGGGTGAGACGCTCTGGAGCAGCCGAGGCGGTGAGACCTATGCTCGTAGCCGCTACGGCAGAGAAGAGAAGATGTCTGACTGTCATTCTACTTGATATACTAGTGAATACTGCTGTGCGAAGATACTAAGAAAGCTCCACTCTCTAGCAATGGACGATAGCTCTCTATCGAAAGGATTGGGTACAAAAAACTAAACCGCGGATTCTCGTGGGGAGAATACCGCGGCATAGCCAACACACATTAACAACAATCTGATCTCTGAGCCGAAAGCCGGACTCGAACCGGCGACCTATTCATTACGAATGAATTGCTCTACCAACTGAGCTATTTCGGCAACCCCAGGGACGAGATACGCAGGAGAGACTTGCCCATGCCTCGCTCTCGTTTGCGGATGCAAAGGTAGAAAATTATTTCATATCTCCCAAAAGATCGGAGATAAACTTTTCTAAGTCTTCGCTAAGCCCCTCAAGCAGAGGGGTAGAAAGGTTGATGATCTCGTCGTCGAGGAAGAGCAAATGCTCGCTCGTAGTGAAGTCTTCGGTGACTAGCTCGATGGAGAAGGGCCGCTCGAAGAGATCATCGTTCCAGAATCCTCGTGCCTCTAGTCGAGAGATCGCCTCGCGCAGTAGCTCGATCATCTCTGGTCGTGGCGTGACCTCATCCGTGATCCACGAGAAGAGCGTTAGGCTCTGCAGTAGCTCATCGTCATCACCGTAGAGACTTACCTCTCCCGTCTGCGTATTGATGCGGACGAAGATGTCGCTGATGCCTGTCTGTAGGCGACTCGGATTGTCTGGATTGATGAGATCCGTGAGAAGCCGCTCTAGGAGCTGAAGTTCTTTGTTCGTGCCCATACTGTATCTACTATAGTCGTGTATATCTACTTCTGGAGATTGCGGAGCTGAGAAAGAGACTGTTCGATAGTCGCGATACGTGTCTCGGCGTCACTCTGCTTCTTGCGCTCTAAGGCAATGACCTGCTCGGGAGCGCGAGAGACGAAGCTCTCGTTGGATAGCTTCTTCTCTACCGAGGCAAGGAACTTGCGCTGGTACTCTAGGTCTGCCTCGAGCTTGCTGATCTCCTCCTCGGCATTGATATAGGCAGCCAGGGGAATAGCGAATTCCTCAGTCCCGATCACGAAGGTTACAGCGCCATCGCTCTTGCTCTCCGTGCGGACTATTTCGCTAAGGGTACAGAGCTTGATGAGGACGGCATCGAGCTCCTTCCCGAAGGTCGGAGCCGTCTCGAGCGTAAGTGCTTCGCGAGGAGATAGACCCTTGCTCGTGCGAACGTTGCGCACGGCAGTGATGATCTCCTGCACGAGGGCGAAGCGCTCAAGGAGGTCACGATCCACATCTCCTACCTCTGGGAGCTGAACCGTCATCAGACTCTCGCCTTCGTTACGCTCGCGCAGTGCCTGCCAGAGCTCTTCGGTGATGAAGGGCATAAATGGATGCAGGTGTGCCAGCAGGAGACCGAGGAAATCCTCCGTCTGCTGTAGGGTAAGCGGATCGATGGGTGAGCCGTACTGAGGCTTGACAAGCTCGAGGTAGTAGGAAGAGAAGTCGTCGCGGATAAGCTTGTAGATGGCAGTGAGTGCTTCGTTGAGGCGGTACTTGCTCATCAGGTCGTCGATCTCGAGGGCTACCTCAGAGAGACGAGCTGAGAACCACGCGCTGGCGAGGCGTGCATACTCGGGTTGCTCTAGGCTAGTGTCTACCGTCCATCCCTTGACGAGGCGGAAGGAGTTCCAGACCTTGTTGCAGAAATTGCGTCCCTGCTCGCAGAGCGCCACATCGAATAGGATGTCATTACCAGCAGCTGCTGCCATCATCATACCCATACGCACGCCGTCAGCACCGTACTCATCGATGAGCTCTAGAGGCTCAGGAGAGTTGCCTAGGCTCTTGCTCATCTTGCGTCCGAGCTTGTCGCGCACGATACCGGTGAGGTAGACATTGTTGAAGGGCTTCTGTCCCTTAAACTCGTAGCCCGCCATTATCATGCGTGCCACCCAGAAGAAGAGAATATCTGGTCCTGTAACGAGATCGTTCGTGGGGTAATAATAGTCTAGGTCAGCGTTCGTCTCTCCGAGTACGGGTGCGAAGACGCTGATGGGCCATAGCCACGAGGAGAACCAAGTGTCGAGGCAGTCCTCGTCCTGACGCAGATCAGCTAGCGTGAGGCTAGGGTCTTGCTCCTGAGCTAGACGAAGAGCCTCCTCTGGTGTTCCCGCCACGACATATCCACCAGCGGGCAGATAGTAGGCGGGGATGCGATGTCCCCACCAGAGCTGACGGCTTACGCACCAATCCTTGATGTTTTCCATCCAGTGGCGGTACGTATTCTTAAACTTCGCTGGGTGTAGCTGTACGTCGTCTGACATTACTGCCTCTAGGGCAGGACCTGCCAGCTCCGTCATGCGGAGGAACCACTGCATCGAGAGCTTGGGCTCGATGACAGCATCTGTACGTTCGCTGTGCCCGACCTTATTGGTGTAGTCCTCGATACGCTCGAGGAGTCCCGCCTCGGCGAGATCCTTCTCGATCTGCTTACGCACGGCGAAGCGATCCAAGCCAGCGTAGCGACCACCGTGCTCGTTGAGCGTGGCGTCGTCATTGAATATATCTATGGTCTCGAGCTGATGTTTCTCGCCTAGGACATAGTCATTGATGTCATGTGCGGGCGTTACCTTGAGGCAACCCGTACCGAACTCTAGATCTACATATTCGTCCTGGATGACAGGAACGCTACGTCCGACTAGGGGCACGATCAGGCGCTGTCCCTTGAGATCGTGGTAACGCTCGTCAGCGGGATTGACACACACTGCCGTATCACCCATAATCGTTTCGGGGCGTGTCGTAGCCACTACGACATATCGATCCTGCCCCTCTACATAGTAGCGCAGGTAATAGAGTTTACCTTGCTGTTCCTTGTAGATAACTTCTTCGTCGCTCAGGGCAGTCCGTGCAGCAGGATCCCAGTTCACGACGCGTACTCCACGATAAATAAGTCCCTTGCGGTAGAGATCAACGAATACATCTAGGACGCTCTGGCTACGAACTTCGTCCATCGTGAATGCTGTGCGCTCCCAGTCGCAGCTAGCACCGAGACGCTTGAGCTGCTCGAGGATAATGCCTCCGTACTCGTTCGTCCAGTCCCAGGCATGGCGCAGGAATTCGTCACGAGTGAGGTCAGTTTTTTTGATTCCTTGGTCGGCTAGGCGCTTTACCACCTTGGCTTCTGTCGCGATCGAGGCGTGGTCTGTACCAGGCACCCAGCACGCATTGAATCCTTTCATCCTGGCGCGACGCACGAGGATATCTTGGATCGTATTATTGAGCATATGCCCCATATGCAGAACGCCAGTGACGTTGGGCGGGGGTATGACAATAGTATATGCAGGGCGATGGTCAGGGGTCGAGTGGAAGAGGCGATGCTTCATCCAGTAATCGTACCATTTGCCTTCGACAGAGGCGGGGTTGTACTTTGCAGCTAGTTCCATTTACTTGCTCTAATGTTCGCAGTTTTATTAAGGGACAAAGGTAAGCATAATTCAGAAAGCATGCTTGCTCCGATATCGGTCTATGCTATGCAGGGAATGATATGGGTTTCGACGAGGGTGCACGTGGTGATATTTGTGGTCAGAATGTAGCTCTGCAGAGAGCTGTAACAGTGCTCCGTTTAGGTATGTCCGATATGTGTCAAAAAATGGTAGAACTTTTTGCCCAAAGTGGTGGATGTTTTTGCCCAAAAAGTTCCATCATTTTCCCCGAAAATATCCACCATTTTGGGCAAAAACATCCATCATTTTCGGAGGAACCTCCGAGCTCTATGATTTTGGGCGAAAAAGATCTATCAAGAGATCTCCTAGAGGGGACAATCTACGCAGTATCCTAGGTGGTGATCTCGGTGGTGCCTAGAGGCAGGGCAACCGCATCAAAATATAACTAGCTGATTATCAATAATCCCTTCTTCCACTAAAAGGAGGGTAAGATGAGGTGGAGTGTAGAGAACCTATCTGACAATCAACATCTTAAGGATAATTGATA
>JBHACZ010000052.1:0-10950 GCA_041854825.1 Porphyromonas sp.
CCTAAATGTCTTAAGGAAGCTGGCCTTGGGGATCGTTAAGGCTCAGAAAGACAAGCACTCTGTGAAGAAGAGAATGTTTAAGGCGGCGATGAATCCAGAATACCTCAGAAAGCTTCTCAGAATTTGATGCGGTTGCCCTGCAAGGCAAACGAACACAAAGTCCACAAGATCGCATGCATCGCTAAACAGTCCAAGCTCTCATCACCTGCCTAATAATCATGGCTCGACACTTGCACCCAAGCATTACAGAGACCTATTCTCTCGCATATCCAGAGAATATGTTATATCGCTATCGGGACTTACAGTAAGTCCCGATAGCGATTCACTTTAAGTCCCATGAGCGACTTAAAGTAAGTCGCCTAAGGACATCAATAGACAGTTGAAAACAGGCTTCTCTACTCTAGATAGACAGAGAAGCTATACAGTATCGTTGTTTTTACACCTTGGGCAGATGGAGCACCCAGTCTGAGCGGGAGGCGATGAGGGGAGAGAGTTCGCTGATGGAGATGGCTTGAGGAGATTCGGAGGCGAGGGGAAGGTCGGGGGCTTCGAGCGTGATCATGCCATTGACGAAGATCGTGCGTGCTTGCTCACGTTCGAAACGACTTAATTCGTAGCCCCCCTCGGGGCGAGGCGTTAGGAGGGGATAAGCGACCCGAAGATTCCCAACTTGGAGGTAGTGCGCTGCGACCGACACACCAGGCTCTAGTATAGACATAATTGTATAGCGAGTACTAGAGCTCTTGATCCTCCGCCTCGGGTACAGACTCGGAGACGGGCTGGGCAGTGGAGTCAGCTTGAGGTATAGCGTTCGCCTCGGGGCTCTCGGTAGTCGGTAGCCCTGCATTTCCTGACGGCAGACGTATGAGACGAAGGCTGTCACATAGGACGAAGGGCATTGACGTACGCCTAGGCAGGACACCACGCAGACTGCCGAAGACACGCATCACGCTTTTGCCTGTGGGTACACCCATCGTAAGACGAGTATTGCCTTGATGAGGGAAGACGCGCAGGCTAGAACGCACGAGTAGCGAATCGGAGGTCTGCATACATAGCTCAAGCATCAGCACGCTGTCGGCAGGCTGTAAACCTTGGACGCTGGTCGAGAGATTGAGTATTTGCCCCTCAGAGTAAGGGCTCGAAGGAGTGAAAGTGAAACTTCGGTTAATTAGTTCGCCTGGGAAGTAGACCCGCTCTCCTTCGCGAAGCATATTGAGGGAATCAAGCTGTCCCTCATAGCGCTTGCGGATGTATTCCTGGTACGTCACCACACTGTCCTGCCTGCCCTGGAGCTGAGCTTCGAGGCGGGCAAGGCTATCCGTCGCCTGACGATAGATGTCGTGCAGGAGGTCAAGTTGCTCCACCGCATACCAGCGCATAGAGCTGTCCCAATCGGTGAGGGTGTAGCCGTAGTCGGAGAGGAAGGCTTCGTAGGTCGCCTGGCGAATGCTGTCGGGCGTGCCACGCTGCTCCATACCCGTGGAGAGCATTGCAAACTCGGGAAGCATACGACGCATATCTCGTTCGCTTACGCGCTTCCAGCCTTGTCCTGTACAGCTGGCAAGCAATGTGAGCAAGAGCATTGTGATGAAGAGCCGTTTCATAGTAGGCGCATGCTTCTAAGAAATCTTACTGCTCACCTTCGTCCGTGGTCTTCGCTTTGCCGAATGATATTCCCTCCAGCATGTGCGAAAGCGTTCGGGGATAGAAGATCATCAGCAGGAAGACTGCCACCGAGATATATGAGTCGGCAAGATTGAAAATAGGACGGAAGAATAAGAAATGCTCCCCGCCCCATATGGGAAACCACTCAGGAAAATTACCCTCGATAAGTGGGAAGTGAAGCATATCCACCACCTTGCCATACATAAGGCGTTCGTATCCCTCGCCCCAGCTGACCCATTCGGCAACGCTGTGGTAAGTGCTCTCTGTGAATATCTGCCCATAGACGACGCTGTCGAGGACATTGCCTATTCCCCCCGCTACGACCAAAGAAAGGCAAGCGATGAAGCCCAGCGAATAGGTTTCGTGCTTGATCAAGCGATATAGGTAGTAGCCCAGCGCAGACATTGCGACTAGGCGGAAGAGGGTCAAGAAGAGCTTGCTCCCGAGCGTGATGCCGTATGCCATCCCCTCATTCTCGATGAAGTAGATGCGGAACCACGATGTGATGTAGTGCTCCTGCCCAAGTGTCATCGAGGTCTTGACCCAGACCTTCGAGATCTGGTCAATGATAATAAGCGAAAGAATCAGCAAGAGCATCCACTGCCCCTGCCGATTCTTTCCTGCTGTGTCGTTACTTTTTCTCACCAAGCTTGGCTTCGATAGTTTGTGTCGTATGAGGTACTGCACGCAGACGCTCCTTGGGGATGAGCTTGCCCGTAACCTTACAGATACCGTAGGTCTTATTCTCAATGCGTCCGAGAGCGGCCTGCAAACCATTGATGAACTTCAATAGACGCTCTGCCATCTGTCCATTCTCTCCACGAATGATATTGGCAGTGCTGTCCTGCAGATTCTTGAATGTCGGAGATGTATCCGCGACATCGTTGCCTGCAGACACAGCGTTGCTACGCAGCTCCTCGTAGTCGTGTATTGCCTTCTCGAGCTTCTTGAGGATTAGCTCCTTGAACTCCTGCAGTTCTTCGTCCGAATAGGCGAGTTTCTCTGTACTCATACTACTATCTATGATTATTAAGTTAATGATTCTCTGTAATGCTAGGCCTTGGCAAGGCTCACCATGAGGAAGAAGCCATCCATATCCAGCTCAGTAGGCTCGGGCAACGTGTCTACGAGACCCAGCGTCGTCGCCTGCACTTCGCGAGCGATGTAGTCGCGATATTCCTCGATGGCAGCATCCATCTCGCTCGTGCGAATGATGCGGAGGGTGATTTTGTCGCTCACCTCTAGACCAGACTGCTTGCGAAGGTTCTGGATGCGATTGATGAGCTCACGTCCCAGTCCCTCACGGCGTAGCGACTCTGTCACGGTAATATCGAGCGCCACAGTCAGAGCACCCTCATTGGCAACGAGCCATCCAGGTATATCCTCCGAATAGATCTCCACATCCTCGCGCTCTAGTACTACGGGCTGCCCCTCGACAGTAAGTGCTAGCTGTCCTGTACGCTCGAGAGAAGTGATCTGCTCCTGAGTCAGTGCTGGTGCGAGAGCAGCGATTGCCTTCATGATCTTGCCATAGCGAGGGCCGAGGCGCTTGAAGTCTAGCTTGACACGCTTAACCAGTGCACCCTCACCATCCCCAACGAAGCGAAGTTCCTTGACATTCACCTCGCTAAGGATTAGGTCTACGACAGGCTCGATGACTGCACGCTGATGAGCATCCAGCACAGGGATCATCAGCGTCTGAAGGGGCTGACGCACCTTGAGGTTCTCCTTTCGACGGAGTGCTAGTACCATCGAGCAAATAGTCTGAGCGATATTCATGCTCGCCTCCAGTGGAGCATTGATATACTCCTGGCGCACCTCTGGGAAAAGAGCGAGATGCACAGACTCCCCACCCGTAAGGTCTCTCCATAGGCGGTCTGCATAGAAAGGAGCGATGGGAGCCATCAGGCGAGCGACCGTCGTGAGGCATTCGTATAGAGTCTGGTAGGCAGAGAGCTTGTCAGCGGTCATTTCTCCTGCCCAGAAACGGCGACGGCAGAGACGTACGTACCAGTTGCTCAGCTGGTCTGCTACGAAATCGCTTACAGCACGTGCTGCACGCGTAGGTTCGTATGCCTCCAGCTGTACATCCACCTCACGGATGAGGCTATGCAAGCTAGAGAGAATCCATCGGTCGATCTCGGGACGCTCCGCGAAGGCAATCTGCGCCTCACGACCTGTGAAGCCATCTAGATTAGCATAGAGCGAGAAGAACTGATACGTATTATACAGGGTCGCAAAGAACTTGCGACGCACCTCCTCCACGCCGTCGATGTCGAACTTGAGGTTGTCCCAGGGCGAAGAGTTCGAGATCATATACCAACGGAGAGCATCCGACCCATATTTCTTGATTGCTTCGAAGGGATCTACGCCATTACCTAGGCGCTTACTCATCTTGTTGCCGTTCTTATCCAGCACGAGACCATTGCTGATCACAGCGCGGAAGCTCGTAGCATCCGAGATCATCGTAGCCACTGCATGCAGGGTGAAGAACCACCCACGCGTCTGGTCTACCCCCTCGGCGATGAAGTCCGCTGGGAAGGCGCGACCACTCTCGATGAGCTCCTTATTCTCAAAGGGGTAGTGCATCTGCGCATAGGGCATAGCACCTGAGTCAAACCATACGTCGATCAGATCCGCCTCACGGTGCATAGGCTTACCAGAGGGCGAAACTAGTATAATGTCATCCACGAATGGACGGTGCAAATCTATCTTGTCATAGTTGTTCGCAGTGAAGACCCCTGGAGTAAAGTCCGCAAAGGGATTGCCCTGCATCACACCTGCCGACACTGCACGCTCTATCTCGCTATAGAGTTCCTCCACTGAGCCAATGCACAGCTCCTCCTGACCGTCCTCTGTACGCCAGATAGGCAGAGGCGTACCCCAGTAGCGACTACGAGAGAGATTCCAATCCTGGAGATTTTCTAGCCACTTACCGAAGCGACCCGTACCAGTGCTCTCGGGCTTCCAGTTGATCGTCTTATTGAGCTCGATCATACGCTCACGGCAAGCCGTCGTACGGATGAACCAGCTATCTAGAGGATAATACAGCACAGGCTTATCTGTACGCCAGCAGTGTGGGTAACTGTGGGTGTGCTTCTCTATCTTGAAGGCAAGTCCACGAGCCTTGAGTCCAAGGGCAATAGCCACATCGAGAGTCTCGTCCTTATCCGTCTTGGTGGCATCGTAGGCATTTTTGACATACGCACCAGCGAAGGCTTTATACATCTCTACATCCACACGCTCTGACACGAAGTTTGAGCATAGATCTTCGATAGGATACATACGCCCCTGCAGATCCACGAGTGGGCGCTCTACCCCATCACGATCGATGACAAGGAGTGCAGGCACACCATGCGCCTTAGCTACACGATTGTCATCCGCACCGAAGGTTGGCGCGATGTGCACGATACCCGTACCATCCTCCGTCGTCACGAAGTCTCCCGAGATCACACGGAAAGCCCCCGCCTCTGGGCGTACCCAAGGGATGAGCTGTTCGTACTCGATGCCCACGAGATCCTTGCCCTTGTACTCGGCGATGATTTCGTAGGGCAGTTGCTTCTGTCCTACCTCGTATGCCCCGACAGCTTCTGCCCCGACCAATTCTGAGGAGAAGAGCACAGGCACGAGGGCACGAGCCATAATGACCGTAATCGGTGCACCACTATAGGGATTGTACGAGCGAAGGGCTACATAGTCGATCTCAGGACCGACACACAGAGCCGTATTGCTAGGGAGCGTCCAGGGCGTAGTCGTCCACGCTAGGAAGAATGCCTCGCCGTGTCCTGCTAGCTCTGCCATCGGATTCTTGATGCGGAACTGAGCGATACACGTCGTATCCTTCACATCGCGATAGCACCCAGGCTGATTCAGTTCGTGCGTACTAAGCCCAGTACCTGCCGCAGGCGAATAGGGCTGGATGGTGTACCCCTTATACAGGAGTCCTTTATTATAGATTTGCTTGAGCAGGTACCAGAGGCTTTCGATGTAGCGGTTGTCATAGGTAATATACGGATGCTCCATATCCACCCAATAACCCATCTGCTTGGTTAGGTCTTCCCACTCACGCGTATATTTCATTACGTCGCGACGACAAGCAGCGTTGTACTCTGCCACGCTGATAGTCTTACCAATATCTTCCTTAGTGATGCCCAGTGCTTTCTCTACTCCAAGCTCAACGGGTAGACCATGGGTATCCCAGCCTGCCTTGCGCTCTACGAGGAAACCCTTCATCGTCTTGTATCGGCAGAAAATATCCTTAATACTACGAGCCATGACGTGATGAATACCCGGCATACCATTAGCCGAGGGAGGACCTTCATAAAAGACAAACGAAGGTGCTCCTGCACGCTGGGCAAGGCTCTGGGCGAATAGCCCTTCCTGCTCCCACTGCTCTAGCACTTGCTGATTGATTTCGGAGAGATTCAGCTGATTGTGTTCAGGAAATTTTCTGCTCATACTCTGAATACTTACTTATCTAAGTTCTCAATTTTAACGGCTACAAAGATATGTTTTTTCTACTCATAATCACATCCATTATCTCAGTCTGATGAGGGTAGCCTCGCAGAAAGCAAGTAACCACACATCTCACAAGGGACTTACTGTAAGTCGCCGAGGCGACTTAAGTTGATACGCATTCAGTTCGAGAAGGACATTGACACAGAGAGAACTATAACTAGCACGCAGAGAAAAGGGAGAGAGCTCTACCATAATATAACAATTAGGGCTAGCGCATAGCACTAACCCTAACTCGCCCCATTGGGTCATAACGTCCGCCATCTTCTTATTAGACTAACCACACGTGATCATTCCGCTTCATATGGTTGGATAGCCTGTATTCCCGCCGACACTTCGGATTAACAATGTATATCGATGTTATCTATCCATCCTTTAGGCCCCCATTCATCCGCTAGGGAAGCCGCCATTATCGTCCCGACACACATTGCTTGGCACAAATATATTCATTTATCCTTGTCACTGAACCCCTCCGAGCAACAATATCACGCACCACACGAACAAACACGTCGAGAGACAGAGAGAAATCAGCTATCTTTGCGCATATTATTAGGACGTAAATAAGTATTGTGCACTGGACTGAATGGATATTACATTCTCAATTACCTATAGAGCCGAATGGGGACAGAAGCTCTGCGTCAGCGGTTCGATAGGAGAACTCGGCAACTGGGACGAAAATCAAGCCGTGGAATTGCAAGCCACAGGCGAAGACAAATGGGTCGGCACACTCTCCATCGATGGACGACGAAAAGAATTTGCCTACTACTATCTCGTCAAAGACGAACAGGGCAAAGTGCTCCGACGCGAATGGAAACGTATGCACCGACTGGCGATCAAAGAGCCATTCCGCACAATATACATGGACGACCACTGGATCAATCGTCCGCCTAATGCTCCCTTCTATAGCTCCGCTTTCTATGATGTGCTTTTTCGGCACGAAGAGCAACTAGCCAAAGCAGTATCGCGCGTTCGAGGAGGCGAAAAGATTGTTTTTCAGATCTATGCCCCCACAGTCCCCCGTGCCAAACGTCTCTATCTCTCGGGCAATACGCCCAAGACTGGGCAGTGGAATCCCAACGATGCCCTCGAGTTGCTCTACATGGGCAAAGGGCAATGGTATGCCAGCGTCGAAATAGAGCGTGAACAGCTTGAGAGGCCCGAGATACGATTCAAATTCTTCATCGCCGACGAGCACCGCAAAGGCATTCGCTGGGAGGCGAGAGAAAATAGACACTTCGTCCTGCCCCCCGAAGGCAACTACGACGCGATCTATGTCTCTGGGATGACATTCGAGGAAGGGAACTATGCTCCGCACTTCGCTGGGCTGGTGGCTCCCGTCTTCTCTATGCGCCACGAGGGGGATTATGGCGTGGGCGACTTCGGTTCACTGCGCAAGGCCATTGACTGGGCTGCCTCAGCAAGTCTACACGTCGTGCAGCTTCTGCCGATCAACGACACGACCTTCTACCGCGACTGGCGCGACTCGTACCCTTACAATGCCATCTCCGTCGATGCCCTACATCCTATATATATGGACTTCTCGGCACTGCCTGCACTCCGTTCGCAGGCAACGCAAAAGAAGTTCGAAGCCGAGGCGGCAAAGCTACGCGCCATGCCTACGCTCCAGTATCCCGAGGTCGTCCAGCTCAAGGAAGCCTATCTGCACCAGCACTTCCTAGACCACGGTGTTACACTGATGCAGCGTAAGTCCCTGCGCCTATTCGTCCAAAACAACGAGCAGTGGCTCTACCCCTATGCTGCCTTCTGCGTCCTAAGGGATATTCACCCTGGGCAAGTGCATAGCCAATGGGAAGGCTACAGCGTATTCAGTCGGCAGATGCTCATTGCCCTCATTGAGAATCCTGAGTATCGTGAGGCTTTCAACTTCTATATCTACATCCAGTATCTCCTCGCCGAACAGCTGCTAGCCGTCCGTACTTATGCCGAGGAACGTGGCGTACTGCTCAAGGGTGACCTCCCCATCGGTGTCGCTCCTCACAGCATAGATACCTGGATCTATCCCGAGCTGTTCCATCTCGATCGTTCGGCTGGAGCTCCACCCGATGCCTTTGCCATCGATGGGCAGAACTGGGGCTTCCCGACCTACAACTGGGAACAGATGTATGGCAACAATATGCTCTGGTGGCGCAATCGCTTCGAGCGGATGTCTTCGTATTTCAAGGCATTCCGCATTGACCACATCCTCGGCTTCTTCCGCATCTGGGAGATTCCCCGCAAGCAGTATTCAGGACTACTCGGACATTTCTCCCCTGCCCTACCGCTAAGTCGTGGGTATTGGGAGTCACAATTTGCCGAGGTGGGGCATCCCGACCACCTGTTTTACCCGACGGTGCACACGGGCGATCTAGATGCACTCTTCGGTCGTATGGCGAAGCGACTCATCTCTGATGGTCTACTCATCCCCATCCCTCACAGCGATTACTTCCGCCTGGCACATACGCACCAGAGCTATTATGCTGGTCTATCACCCAGCAAGGTACCAGGTGGACAAGTGACCATAGATACACTCGTGGAGCTGTGTAAAGAGATTGCTCTAGTCGAGGATATGAGTCAGAGCGGGCATTTCCATCCACGTATCTGCTACGAGCAGACGAAGGCATTCAGCCATTGGCCTAATATGATGCAACGCAAGTGGGCGCACCTCAGCCAGCACTACTATTACGAAGTGCACAACGAGCTGTGGAAACGTACCTCCATGAAGCGCATCCTTCCACTCCTCGAGAGTACCGATATGCTCGTCTGCGCCGAAGACCTTGGGATGATCCCCGCGACCGTCCCCGAGGTGCTAGAGGAACTTCAGATCTTAAGCCTGGAGCTCGAGCGTATGCCCAAGGGAGCTACCCCATCGGGATGGAGTGCCCTATCAACCCTTCCCTACAATGCCATCTGCACGACCTCTACCCACGATATGCCTCCACTCAGGGCATGGTGGCAGAGCTTGTCTAGCGATGACAAGGAGCGGTATATCGGCGAACAGATGCCTTATAGCAACCTCACGCCAGCCTCGCCTCTGCAAGAGATCTGCGCTGCCATCGTCGCGGCTCACATCGTATCACCCTCCATGCTCGTGGTTCTTCCCCTGCAGGACTGGATGAGCTTCGATGAGAAGCTCCCTTTGCAGGACCCCGCCGACGAGCAAATCAACCATCCTGAGGATCCACACCAGCACTGGGAATGGCGCATGCCTATGACCTTCGAGCAGGCAATGACCCAGCACAGCGACTGGGCAGCACGCATCAAGGCAATGCTCCTTCCACCCAATCGCGACTAACGACCGTCCACTTGCAATGATAGAGAGAATATACGTCCTAGAGGAAGCCGATGTAGAGCTATTCGTCGGAGCCAACCGCTCCAACCTCATCACGCTCGGCAATCTCTTCCCACGCACCAAGATCAGACAGCAAGGCAATGTCCTCAAGATCTTAGCCTCACAGACTGAGGCAGAGCACCTACTCTCGATCCTAGAACGACTAGAGGAGATCTGCGTCCAGTACAATCAGCTCACCGAGGCACAGGTCATCGCTGTCGCACGCCATAGCCAAGGCCTAGACGACGAAGCCTCTGCCGATAGCCCCGGTGCACTCGTCATCTATGGTCTGCACGGCAAGGCCATCTTCGCACGCGGGGCCAATCAGCTTCGCATGGTACGAGACTTTGACCACCACGATTTGTGCTTTGCGACAGGGCCTGCAGGGTCAGGTAAGACGTTCATCGCCATCTGTCTAGCGGTACGCGCCCTCAAGAGCAAGCAGGTACGTCGCATCATCCTCTCACGCCCCGCTGTGGAAGCTGGTGAGAAGCTCGGCTTCCTCCCTGGCGAGATGAAGGACAAGCTCGATCCCTACCTCCAGCCTCTCTATGATGCACTAGGCGAGCTTATTCCCGCCCCCAAGCTACGTGACTACCTTGACAC
This sequence comes from Porphyromonas sp., assembly GCA_041854825.1. GTDB lineage: Bacteria > Bacteroidota > Bacteroidia > Bacteroidales > Porphyromonadaceae > Porphyromonas. Next base: position 10,115 of record JBHACZ010000052.1, read on the forward strand.
GGGGATCATACAGATCGCTCCACTAGCCTTCATGCGTGGACGAACGCTCAACGATGCCGTAGTCATCCTCGACGAGGCTCAAAACACCTCGCCCCAGCAAATGAAGATGTTCCTCACACGACTAGGGGCAAACTCCAAGATGATCATCACGGGCGACCTCACACAGGTAGACCTTCCGAGAGGTCAACGCAGTGGACTGAGAGATGCCACAGAGCGTCTAGCCGCTGTCGAAGGCATTAGCTTCATCCGTATGGAGCAAGCGGACATTGTCCGCCATCCTCTCGTCCAGCGCATCGTGGATACCTACGACCGCTCCGAGGCATCTGAGCAAACAGATCAAGTCAATAATTAACCCTCCAATAACAACTCCCCAAGAAAATGAGTGCAACACTAGTAAACACGGACTTTCAGTTCCCAGGGCAGACAGGTGTCTACCACGGCAAGATACGCGACGTCTATTTCCTCGACGGTGGACAGGTAGCGATGGTAGCGACGGATAGGATCTCGGCATTCGATGTCGTCCTCCCCAAGGGTATCCCCTTCAAGGGGCAGGTGCTCAATCAGATCGCAACTTACTTTCTAGAGGCGACACGTGACATCGTCCCCAACTGGCTCGTCTCCACCCCAGACCCTATGGTCTCACTCGGTCTCCACTGCGAGCCATACAAGGTAGAGATGGTCATCCGTGGTTATCTCACTGGTAGTGCTTGGCGTGCTTACAAGGCTGGCGAACGCACCCTCTGCGGCATCCAGCTTCCCGATGGGATGCGCGAGAATGAAGCCTTCCCTACTCCCATCATTACCCCTACTACCAAGGCTGACGAAGGACACGATGA
>JBHACZ010000053.1:0-12873 GCA_041854825.1 Porphyromonas sp.
CTGTCAATTACCTTCTCCTGCCTCTTCGTTACCATTCGAGGAATGGACTAACGATTTGGTAACGGAACTTCTGCATAAATCCACATCTTCTGCTCTTTTACCCCTTATGCAAACCATAGAGATATACTGCAAATCCCTCTCATTTCCATCTACTTACCTTCCATCCTCGCCCTAATACCCTTTACTCGGATAGTTGCGCGTGGAGAGTATCAATCTCTCCTATGCAGAGTTTTTTCTGCGCTATGCGTAGAATTTTCTCTGCATAGCGCAGTTTTTTCTCTGTTATGGAGAGATGGCTACTCCTCATAGCAGAGTATTCAGCGGGGGATAATGAGGGAGTGCAGAGGACTATATTCTCCTGCGATCGGGGAGGCTGTTAGTCCGCACTCGGAGTAGGGGAGTGCGCCACTTGCCTAGGGATACAAGCAGATCGGTCAGAGGCGGATGGATACCCATCACCTCTGACCGATCTAGTAGTCTAACGAGCGGTTACTTCGTCTCTGCCATCAGAGCGCGAACGGCAGCCTCTAGCTGTGTATCCACACCAGCGAGCGCCTGCGCCATATCTAGCGGAGCAATAATGTCTGGTTCTAGCTGGGTATTCTCGAGATAGGTGCCTTCAGCTGTACGATAACCCACGCTGGGGATGCCGTAGTAGAGACTAGGATCCTGTAGTGTTACCCAATTGACACTCGTCATAGTCCCAGGGACAGGCATACCGATCACCTTGCCGATGCCGAGCTGCTGATAAACCCAGGGCGTACCGTGCGCATTGGAGTAGTCATCTTCGCAGACGAGCATGATACTAGCGTGATTCCATCTACGACTAGGCATCTCGCAGTAGTCTATACCACGGATCTCTTGCTGTAGATACTTACGAGCACCGAAGAATACTTCGATATCCTCGTGGAGACGTCCGCCACCATTGTGCCTAATGTCGATGACGATCCCCTTACGTCCGTAGTAGCGACCGAGCACCTCCGAGTATGTGTCGCGGAAGCTGGGATCCCCCATCGAGGCTATATGGACGTAGCCAAGCGTACCACCAGAGAGACGCTCTACGATAGCCGCCCTCTGACGTACCCATCTGCGATAGAGCAGTGAGGATAAAGCTCCAGGCGAAATAGGCTTGATGCGCTCCTCGATCTCCTTGCCCGTGCTAGCTTGGCGGTAAGTGATAATAGTGTTCTTGCCTGCCTTGCCAGCGAGTAGGGGAAAGTAATCCATTCGTGCTGTGATAGGCGTACCATCTATTGCGGTAATCACGTCGCCTGCTCGGAGCTGCGAAGATGAGATGTCGAAAGGTCCGCCTGCGACAATCTCCTCTACAAGCAATCCATCTCTGCCTGTCTGATCATTGATGAATAGACCTAGCTCTGCGGTAGGCTCCGCTGCCGAGTAGGCAGGTGAGCGGTATCCAGATCCGGTGTGCGATACGTTGAGTTCGCCCAAGAGCTCACTAAGCATTTCTGCGAAGTCATAGTTATTGCTGATGTGGGGTAGATAGCGTCGGTAGTGCGTCGTGAGCGCTGTCCAGTCCACACCATGCATATCCGTTCGGTAGAAGCGCAGAGCTTGCTCGCGCACTACCTCATCATACATCGCTGTACGTTCGGCTTGATAGTCTATCTTGACGTCGGTGGAGAAGTTCATAGCCTTGAGCGCATCGCTCTTAGGGTCGAGTTTCTGTGACGTAGAGCCGAGGACGAAGATGTTCTTACCGCTCTGATCCTCTGCGAATATGGGGCGTGAGGTATTGAGCTTATTGACGAGCTTCGTAGACTTCTTGACGAGATCGAGCGCCCATAGGTCATAGTTGCCCTCATAGGCAGCGAAATAATAGAGCTTCTTGCCGTCGGGGCTAACGATAGCATCCGAGAGATCGGCGCTGCTAGGGGTAAGTCGCACTCTGCGATCTTCGATATTGAGTGGCTCAATATTGACAGTCGAGGGTGTAGCAATGGCAGTAGAGTCCGCACCCTTACTCTCCTTCTTAGTCTTCTTACGCGCCTCTTCGTCGTATTCTCTCTCCTCTTCGCTAAGCTTATAGCGTTCATAGGCTTCGCGATTGAGGAAGATCATCATGACGTCATTCATAGATCCCCAGGAGGCATGATTGCGCATGCCGTAGCGATCACTCATATATATGATGGCGTTACCATCCATCGCCCAGCGAGGGCTGTGATCTGCGTACCCGCTATTGGTTAGATTGATAATCGCACCACTGCCGTCTGCAGGGACAATGCCAATGTCCGAATACGGAGCATGCGCACGAGCGACGTACGAGATGACGAACCAACGACCGTCAGGTGACCACTTGTAGTCTAGAGCACCGAGACCATTGTGTAGGAGATTGTCGGGGATGATGTGGCGTACCTGTTTGCGCTCTATATTATATACGACGAGACGCTTGCGCTCATGAACGAAAGCGATCTCCTTGCCGTCGGGAGAGAACTGCGGATATGCTTTCTCCCCGCGCAGACCTGGGATAAGTTTCTCCTCTCGTAGAGAAGTGGCATTCGCCATATTAGGATCCTCGGCACGTAGCATACGCGTCTGATAGAGATCCCAATAGCCATCGCGACTGCTGGCATAGACGAGTGAGCGATTGTCTTTGCCGAAGGTCACTCCGCTCTCTACTGCCGCCGTAGATGTGATACGGCGCGTCGTGCTGTAGTCTGTGGTCGTCACGAAGACCTCACCACGAGCGGTGAACGCTATCTGCTTGCCATCTGGCGACACGGTAGCAGTAGACATCCCCGAGGATAGGTTGATCTTTCGCTGGAGTGTATCATCGACATCGTGCGTGATATGGATAGGCACACGCACGGGCGCGCCACCATTGCCAAGCGTATAGATCTCACCGCCGTAGCCAAAGCAGAGAAGCCCCGCACGACTAGCGGACAGAAAGCGCACAGGCTCACCAGAGAGATTCGTGAGCTGTGTGATCGTGCGTCCGTCAAGGTCGCTACGATAAACGTTCATAGAGCCGCCGTTGCGCTCACTGAGGAAGTAAACTCCCTGCCCGTCGGGAGTGTAGACGGGATTACGGTTTTCACCAGCGTGGCGTACGACGTAGCGGAAAGTACCCTTGCGCAGGTCGTACTCTACGATGTCGCGCGTGACGGACGAGGTATGATGCTTGCGCCATTCATTCTCATTGCCCTTGATGTCTTGGTATAAGATACGTGTGCCGTCTGCACTTACAGAGGCATACTCGGCAGGAGCGGAAAGAATGCGTTCGATACGCCCGCCCCGCACTGGCACACGATAAAGCTCCGACTGTACTGGTCCAGGATAGAGCATGCTGCTGACGGGATCGCTGATGCGTGCCTTGAAGAGTATGTATTGCCCATCGGGAGTAAAGGAGTAGGGTAGCTCTCTGCCCGAATGCGTAGTAAGGAGCTTTGCTTCTCCCCCTGTGGCATTCATAATGTAGATATTGACCCCGAGCTGATTGCGATCACTCGTAAAAGCAATCTGCTTACCATCGGGAGACCAAGTGGGATTACTCTCGTAGGCTGCGTTCGTAGTCAGACGCTGAGCCTGTCCACCTTGGGCAGGTACGCTGTATATATCTCCTCGATAAGTGAACGCTATCTGCGTGCCATCTGGAGAAATGCTCGGATAGCGCATCCATAAGGGGCGATCCGATGCCTCTGCTGTCGCTAGTGCGATGGGTGCACTAAAGCAGAGAACTAGTTTTTTCCAATTCATCATCTTGTATTATAGTAATGTGTTATTTGTATCGACCGCACTCTGTACTCGGATATCGTGCTATAGCTCGAGTGCACCTATGAGGTCATTGACGTCATTGATGCCGTGACGCCCCATGTAGTCGGTGATGCCGTCTAGGATAGACATAGTCACAGAGGGATCTACGAAATTGTACGTCCCGACTTGGACAGCTGATGCTCCTGCTAGTAGGAACTCGATAGCGTCCGTAGCCGTAGCGATTCCTCCCATACCGATGATGGGTATCGAGACTGCGCGCGATGTCTGCCAGACCATACGTAGTGCCACTGGCTTCACTGCAGGACCCGATAATCCGCCCGTTACAGTAGAGAGTATCGGACGACGGCGTTCGGCATCGATAGCCATCCCGAGTAGGGTGTTAATCATCGAGAGCGAATCCGCTCCTTCAGCCTCTACGGCGCGCGCTATCTCGGTAATATCTGTGACATTGGGAGAGAGCTTGACGATAAGAGGGCGATTCCATACCTGACGTACGGCCTTGACCACTGACGCTGCTCCTGTACATGTTACCCCAAAGGCCATTCCGCCTTCTTTCACATTCGGACAGGAGATGTTGAGCTCGATAGCAGGGATGCCGGGTAAGTCGAGTAGATGCTCCGCCGTAGCGACGTAGTCCTCTATCGCAGAGCCACTCACATTGATTATTATGGCGGTGTCTAGATCCTGTATGGTGGGGTAGATCTCTCGGCAGAAGTAGCCTACGCCTTTGTTTTGGAGCCCTACGGCATTGAGCATACCGCTGGGCGTCTCAGCCATACGAGGGTAGGGATTTCCCTGACGAGGGTGTAGGGTCGTGCCTTTGACGACGATCCCACCTAAACGAGAGAGATCGACGAAGTCTGCATATTCAGTACCGTATCCGTAGGTACCAGAGGCGGTCATTACGGGATTCCGAAGTGTAAGCCCGCCTATATCTACGCGTGTATTCATCTATTTGCTTGATTTACCAATTTATTTCTAGTGCGTCGAAGACAGGTCCGTCGGTGCATACGCAGAGGTGCCCAGCGCTGACTGTGTCTTGCACACAGCATAGGCACGCACCTATGCCACACGCCATCATATTCTCCAGAGATACCTGGCAGCTTTGCCCGCGCTCAGCCGTCAATGACGCGATAGCACGCATCATAGGGTGAGGACCACAGCAGTATATACGGTCGTGCGTCCCGTCACGTAGCACTGGATGATCCGTGACACGACCATGTACACCTAGAGAGCCGTCATCAGTCGTATAGTATATGTCGCCAAGACACTCGAACGCTTCCCGGAGGACAATGTGCTCTGATGTGCGTCCGCCCAGCAGTATGTCGGGACGAATACCAGCCTGTGCGAAGGTGCGCGCCAGCATTAGCATAGGGGCGATCCCGACACCTCCGCCCACAAGTAGTGGATGTGAGACGCCTTCTGTGGCGAATGTATTACCTAGAGGCAGAATAATATCTAGATGCTCGCCGACCTGTGCCTCAGTGATGGCGCGGGTACCACGGCCTACGCGCGCAATTAGAAGCCAAAGCTCTCCGTCTGCAGTGACGTTGCATACGGAGATAGGGCGGCGCAGTAACGTAACGCCACCAGGAGGCTGTACTTGTACGAATTGACCAGCGTACATCTGAGGTAGGGGAGTCCCATCACTAGGACGCAAGTGTAGCAGATAGTTACCCGCTCCGAGCTCTTCTTGTCCCGTGATGATTAGCGATGAGACTTGCTTTGTTTTAGCCATTGCGATAAAGTTATACGTCTGTAAAGTTACAGAATTATATCCTAAAGTCCGCTATTAATACGCACCTCAGGGCAGATTTCGGCTCTATACAGACTGTGCAACAGAAAGAGTGGGGGATATGCTAGGCGTATAAGTAGCGCATTTCGTGAGTCAAGTAGAGGATTGTCCCTGCCGTAAATCAGAAAATCTTATCTACACACATACAAACAGCCCACTGGGCATATACCATCATATATGCTCAGTGTGGCTGCTGCATGCGCCAGAGTAGAAGATTACGGTCCTATATCAAGACCATTTCGTTGCTCTTCACACTTGGCTACTCCTCTGTGTCAAGGCAATAGGTATCGTAGCTTTTGTCTGTATGATAGACGACTATCTTGCTGACTTGTCTGGGCTTATTGCGCTCCAGCTCTAGCCGTAGGCGTACGATTTCGTCCACAAGCTCGGGAATCGTTTGGGGCATATCCGCTGGCAAGTGGGTAGGGCTCCCTTCTATGGCGCTATTGAAGAACGATCCTGGCGCATTATCCCCGAATAGGAGCCACATAGGATCGTATTCTCCTCCCCAGCGCTTGATGACCTTGTTGATAGTCTCGACATTGAGACGCCCCTTACCATTCACAATCTGGGAGTATGTGGAGGTAGGGATTTCGCATTCACCGCAGAACTCACTGCTCGTGAGCCCTGTCTTCTCATGCAATTGACGTAGCCTACTAGCTATGTCCGAGAGGTTGATAAAGTCTGCCATAATGACCGGCTTTTACTGATTTGGAATTTGAAACCAAAATTACAAATACAAATTTGAAACTTCAAATTTTAGGATCCAGAAATGGAAATCTCAGAGTAGGGTGCAGCCTAGTTCCTACCGAATATCTAGAGATATAGATGCCTTGTACACGGCACCTCCTCTTCCATATATTCTGATAACTTACTGATTATCACAAGGTAGATACGGGTTTATAGGAGCGTTTTGAGAAGCAGAAGCGCAATGCGCTTTCGCATTATGAGCACACCTTTCGACAGTATGATATATATACCTGGAATATTGCTAGTTATATATCGTCAATTTTGGGATCGTTTCGCAGAGTTCTAGATTCGGTTGTTCCGTTTTGATTTTTGGCCACCTAGCGACAAGGTGCGTATTCGTGAAGATACATTCGAGTTCAGGAACGCTTATTTCACAGAAACACCTCGAACGAGGGTGGGATTATTTGAGATAAGGAATAGCTGACATTATTTCTTGCCTGAGTCCGAAATCTCCTAAAGAGACAATCGTCCAGAATCAACGATCTCCTAGCGTCCGGAGCCTATGCTTCTAGACTGGTCTAAGCTTTCTATCGGGCTATAATGATGCTCTCAGGCGATCTACCTATCCTCGCTCAGATTGCTGTATGCTACAGTGTATATCCATACCCTTGCGGGCAAGATGCTATGATATATCGCATCACAAGGTCGCTATCTCAGTGCATCAGTTCTATTGACACAGAGTCCTCCTGCTGTATGATCCCCTAGGAACTCGTAGCCACGGAGTGGATCACGCCAATACTCGGGTATTAATTAATGCTGTAATTATTATTATGTTTAATTTATGTGGGAAATGTCAATTAATGGAGGCAGATGCACTCGCCTATCAGCCGAATGAGATTTGTATTACTCTAGGGTTGCCTTGGATTCATACGGAGCTATATCTATAATATACAAATCCCCAGAATAGCCTAAGCTACCCTGGGGATATTATGTCTTGTGCGGTGGAGGATTGCCTTACTTGACGATGTTTACGCGACGCTCCTTGATACGAGCCTTCTTGCCAGTTAGGCCACGTAGATAGTACAGCTTGGCGCGACGCACCTTACCGAACTTCTCTACCGTGATCTTTTCGATGAAGGGGCTTTCTAGGGCGAAGATACGCTCCACACCTACACCTTCTGAGATCTTACGCACAGTAAAGCGCTTCTTGTCTCCGTGCCCGCTGATGCGGATCACTACACCGCGGTACTTCTGAATACGCTCCTTATTACCTTCGGTGATACGATAGTCCACAGTGATCGTATCACCGCTGCGGAATGCTGGATGCTCCTTGCCTGTGGCGAAGGCTTCATTCACAATCTTGATAAAGTCCATTTGTCTTTATTCTGCTTATTTTGATTAGTAATACACTAAACGCAATATTCACAGGCCTCACTTGCTTCCTGTCAGAGATTGCGCAAAGCGGTGCAAAGGTACGAAAAATCTATCGATATTCCAATGCTGAATTACAGATGAGTGCCACAAACAAGTTGTTTTAAAGGGCTACATGTGATATTCTAAAGCGCTCTAGGTAATAGAGTCAATTTATTTTGCTACCTTTGCACTTGGTCAGTCTCAAAGTGTGGCGTGCATTCGCCCATTCCAGATTTGATCTGTGATGGTAGACTATATTATAGTGACAAATGCTATTGCAATACCTCCTCCCAAGCTACAGTGCAGATATAATCCTTTGGTAGTCATATTGCTATCGCCTTCCCATCCTGTTATCTTGAGCTCCGAAGCTCTACAACGAATTCATCAAGACAATCCCCCTAATAAATATACAGGGGCTTAATGTATATACAACATTCAGTTATGCAAACTTATAACATTAATCAACTAGAAGCGATGTCACTTGAAGAAGTGATGGATACTGCTGCCAAGTTGAGATTAACGACTTCTCCTACTGATACCAAAGGAGATATCATTTATGCTATTCTTGATCGACAGGCTAGTCTTCATGTAGAGACCCACGCCACCCATACCACGGAACCCATTAAACGGAGAGGTCGCCCGCGCAAGAGTTTGATAAATGAGAATACGCTCACGGAAGAGCTTACGCAATCGCCTGCTCAGACCGTGCAGCCAGTTTCACCCTCCACAGATATTCCTTTAGGATCTTTTCCGGCTTCCACGGCCTCTCGCAAACGAGGGCGTCCCAGCAAGGCAGAAGTAGCTGCTCGACAGGCTGCCCTTGACGCTATCGATTTAGTTGCTTCTATGGAGGAGATGCAGTCTGGCACGACGAATCCCTCAAAAATCGAAGAGTCCAAAGTGGATTCTGGTGTTGAGGAGAAGCCAGCCTCTTCAGAAAGACAAATCTCTAAAGACTATAGAGTAAACGAATCGACAAACATAGACACTCCGAAACCTGAAGCTCCCGCTACACCTAATGTGCCATCTGGAGCCAGTAAGATGGTTTTCCGTCATAAGAATGCGAACTCGGTATTGGATCAAGTAATGCCTTCGTTTATTCCCCCTACCCCCAAGCCAGAAGTGAAGACTGCCGACATAGCTCGTCAGCAACCTAAAAAGCAAGAGCGTATAAGTGAAGTAGTCGAGCAGCAGGATGCTGAAATCGAATTCGGTGGTATCCTCGATGCCGTCGGTGTTCTTGAGATCATGCCAGATGGATATGGTTTTCTACGTTCAGCGGACTACAACTACCTGCCTTCTCCCGACGATGTCTACCTATCTCCTACCCAGATCAAGCAATGGAGTCTTCGTCCAGGTGACTTTGTTGAGGCTGCGATTCGCCCGCCTTACGATGGTGAGAAATACTTTCCGCTCGTGTCAGTGAGGTTTGTCAATGGTCGCACAGCAGAAGAGATGCGCGACCGTGTACCCTTCGATCACCTCACTCCCCTATTCCCCGACGAGAAGTTCAAGCTAGAGTCTCCCCATGCTCCTAGTGTTCGAGACAAGACAGCAATGCGTATTGTAGACCTATTCTCCCCCATAGGCAAAGGCCAGCGTGGTCTCATCGTTGCTCAACCCAAGACGGGTAAGACGATGCTTCTCAAGAACATTGCCAATGCCATAGCGCACAATCACCCAGAGGTCTACATGATCATCCTCCTCATCGATGAACGACCAGAGGAGGTGACGGATATGGCGGCAAGCGTAAATGCGGAAGTTATTGCTTCTACCTTTGATGAGCCTGCAGAGCGTCACGTCCGCATTGCTGAGATTGTCCTTAACAAGGCAAAGAGACTCGTAGAGAGTGGACAAGATGTCGTTATCCTACTCGACTCTATTACACGTCTAGCACGTGCATACAATACCGTTCAGCCTGCCTCTGGCAAGGTGCTCTCTGGCGGTGTAGATGCTAATGCCCTACAGAAACCTAAGCGCTTCTTTGGTGCAGCACGCAACATCAAGGGCGGGGGGAGTCTCACCATTCTCGCAACAGCCCTCCAGGAAACTGGCTCAAAGATGGACGACGTGATCTTCGAAGAGTTTAAGGGTACAGGCAATATGGAGCTTCAGCTTGACCGTCGCTTAGCCAATCGCCGTATCTACCCTGCTGTGGATCTCATTGCTAGTAGCACGCGTCGTGATGATCTGCTTCTGGAGAGTAGCATTCAGACGCGTATGTGGAATATTCGCAAGATCTTGGCGGATATGGGACCTATCGAGGCTATGGAGTCTGTTAAGCGTATCATGGAGCGAACAGATACGAACAATGAATTCCTCATCGAAGTAAATAGCTAATGTTGCGTGCTCATCCCCAGATCACTGTTGTGGCCTGGAAATGAGATGAACGCAAAACCTCACGAGGGGCTTGCATTAGCCGGAGCTTTTGTGTACCTTTGCACCTCGAAATAGGGATGGTCAGGTAGCTCAGCTGGATAGAGCAATAGCCTTCTAAGCTATCGGTCCTGGGTTCGAATCCCAGCCTGATCACGGAAATAGGGAGCAAATTGCTCCCTATTTTGCTTTTCGCTCCCCTCTCCGTGTAGTGCCAAAGAGGATAGGCGCAAATTCGCTCTAAGGGTTATAGGGCTTATGATCCTCTCTCCTGAGTTCTAACTACAGGATTCATCTCTCTAGACTTTTCATATTCTTGTTCCTTTGGTCGACTTGTCAAATCATCTTTTCAGAAATGATAGAACTTTTGCTGCCAAATGATAGAACTTTTCCATAAAAACATGGAACTTTTTCGGCGAAAACATCTATGTTTTTGGTGAAAAAGTTCTATCATTTTCGAGAGAATTTATATCAACCTCTTGCAGAAGCCGACATACAATTATCCTGTGGGCTATATAGAGTTGATGTGCCTCAAAGCGAATTCGCGTCAGCCTAGCTTTGGCATAAAAGTTCGCTCCACGCCCCACTCTAGCGGTAGGCGTGAAGCGAACTAAGTAATCGGCTATCTGTGGTAGAGCCTAGTCCTCCTTGTCTTCGAGGAGGTGCTGACTGTAGTTTACGAGATGACGCAGATGGTTGAGTAGTTCATTCGTCTCTTGAAGCATATTCATATAGACGAGTGACACGCGGAAGTCTTCGCGTCCTCCCTTATGAGTACGCTTCATTTGCGTCTTGCGCATTGCCTTGACTTCGTCACGTAGCTCTTTACCCATTTCCTTCGCCTTCTTTACGTCTTCCATCTTTTCACTCGCGATAAGGGTCTGCGCCTGCTCGATGTAAGCGAGGACTCGGTCGCGGATGGGAAGGAATTCTTCACGGAAGGCTTCGGGCATAGGGTTGAAATTGTTATTCACGTGATCGAAGCAAATCTCAGCCGAACGTTCAAGGGCGTAGATCATCTGAAGACAAGAGTTTGCACCGAGATGGAACCACATGTTCTTCTCCAGCATCGCTTCGCTCGTGAGACGGCGTATACCAATGGTTTCCTTACGGCGATTGGTTTTGAATCGACGCTTGTAGTCTTCTGTCTTGTGGCGCATCTTGGATAGGAGCTTGAAGTCTTCGTTGATGAAGCCATTCGTGAGATTGCTGTATGAGAGGGCTACATTCTTGAGATGCTCCACTTGATTGGTACGGACATGCTTAGATACGAGCTGCCACGTTTCATCATCATTGGTGCTATTGAGGATCTCAATAAAGAGCGCATCATCAGCATCACTCTTACTCTTCTTCTTGGAGAATTTGCTACTGAAAAGAAGGAAAAGCGAGACACCGATGAGGATAAACATCGCAATGAAACCACCATAATACATCGAGATCGTCACGACGGCCGATATAAGGAATGCCGCCCCTGCCGTCACGAACCAACCTCCGATGACTCCCATCACGCCCGTGAGACGACTTACAGAGCTTTCTCTACCCCATGCCCTGTCGGCAAGTGAAGAACCCATAGCGACCATGAAAGTCACATAGGTCGTCGAGAGTGGAAGCTTCCATGAGGTGCCGAGAGCTATCAACAGACCAGCCATCACAAGATTGACGGAACCACGAAGTAGGTCGAAGGCGGCACCTTGCTCCATAATGATCTCGTTCTTCTTGAAACGGCTATCAACCCAGCGAATCACCGATTCGGGTAGGAACTGATGTATGAAGTGTGATGCACGACTAACCGTACGCACGAGACCACGAGAGACCTTAGATGTCCCGAAGCTTTCTTCCCCTTCATCTTGACGAGAGAGATTGACAGAGGTCTCGATGACCTTATGTGCGCTCTTGGAGAACAAGAGTGCAAGTACCATTACAGCCCCCGATCCAATTAGGTAAAGTACAGAGGTCGTAGCAGGAGAGTTGTTCGCTACCATCATATAGCTATCGTAGCCGACCTCGGTACCATTTGCCATGTAGTCTTGATAAGCCGACAGACCAGCTAGGGGAATCCCGATGAAGTTCACCAAGTCATTGCCTGCGAAAGCCAATGCTAGAGCAAACGTTCCCATGAGGATAACCACCTTGAAGACATTCCCTCCAAGGACGTGAATGAGCTGCATTACTAGCGTTGCCACAATCAGAAGTCCTCCCAAGATGTGCAACGTGTAGTGCTGAACGAAATCCTTCGTCTCTCCGCTCATAAATGCAGCATCCTTGAGTCCCTTGATCAGCATGAAATAAACAATCGCTGTGGCAGCGATACCACCGAAGATCCCAGCGAAGTATTTAAGATTGTGCTTGTAGTTGAACGTGAAGATGACACGTGCAATCCATTGCACCAGGTAGCCGAATATGAAGGCCACTGCTACGGAGGTGAAAATCGCAATAATTACCTGAAGTGCTTTACTCGTATTGATGAGCTCCATGAGCTCCAGCGTACCAGTAGTGTCACCAGCGATCTTGAGAATCGAGAGGCATAGAGAAGCTCCCAGAAGGGAGAATACCATGGATACAGTCGTAGAGGTAGGTAGCCCCAACGAATTGAAGATATCCATGAGTATGACTTCTGTGATGATCGCTGCTAAGCAAATTATCATCACCTCTCGGAAGGAGAAGAACGCAGGATTGTATATCCCGTTGCGTGCAATCTCCATCATACCATTACTGAGGGCAGCTCCCATGAAGATGCCCACGGCTGCGACCCCCAATACTACCTTGAAAGGAGCAGCCTTGGCTCCGATGGCAGAGTTGAGGAAGTTCACAGCATCATTACTTACCCCGACCGTGAGGTCTATGATCGCCAAGACCCCTAGGAA
>JBHACZ010000054.1:0-28151 GCA_041854825.1 Porphyromonas sp.
AAGAAGAGAATGTTTAAGGCGGCGATGAATCCAGAATACCTCAGAAAGCTTCTCAGAATTTGATGCGGTTGCCCTGCGAATGTAGGGCGCATAAACATCGCCTCGATACACCTACCCATAGAGGAGCATAATGCGCAGGTGTATTGCCAAAGACGTTTCTTCGAGCATGCTCATGATCTCTGGGCTGCTCGTGCCAGTATTCTAGCCTCGCCAGAGCTTGGTGAGGTCGTCGTGCCCATTGAGCATCGCTTCCTCGGAGAGACGGTCTACTGGACACTCGGGGACTATATTCGCCTGTGGGAAAGCGAATGGCAGGCGTCAGATGAGGTTAATCGTGGAGATCCATCCGCTCTGATGCTCTATATCCAGGCTAGGCAGACGGCACCGATGACGGGGATGCTCCTCTCCGTAGAGTTTGGGTATGTCACGCGCGATGGGCGCATGCTTCGTGAGCGCATGACCTCGGGGACACATGCAGAGCGTAGGGAGCTACGCGAGATGATCGAGCCCTATCAGGCGCATCGTATCGATCGGGTGCCTCTCTCGCATGCAGAGGGATTGTGCTCGGCGATGGACCGAGTGCTTGCTGAGCTTTCGCTTATCGAGCGTGATTAGCTTCGGGAAGCGACGAGTAGGGTAGGGGCTTATTCCTCCAAGAGTAAGATGTGCGGGGACGTTCGTGGCAGGACGTCTCCGCACATTGCCTTTGAGCTACTGGGAGCGCTCGCGGAGGAATGGAGAGATTGTATTAACTTTGTGGGTCAATAGTATCCGATGTCCCTGCTGGGGCGCGGTTACGCCAGGCAAAGCAAGTATAGACCCGTACACAATAAGAATGCGAGCAATGAACGAAGCAATCGAAAACGTAGATAACAATGAAGCCGAGGGCAAGCGTAGCCTCAACTTCATCGAGCAGATCGTAGAGACTGACCTTGCCGAGGGCAAGAACGACGGCAGACTACAGACGCGTTTCCCACCAGAGCCCAATGGCTATCTCCATATCGGTCACGCCAAGGCGATCTGTATGGACTTCGGTATCGCCCAGCGCTATGGGGGAGTGTGCAATCTTCGTTTTGATGACACCAACCCTGTCAAGGAGGACGTCGAGTATGTGGATGCTATCCGTGAGGATATCCAGTGGCTTGGCTTCCAGTGGGGCAATGAGTATTATGCCTCGGATTACTTCCAGGAGCTGTATGACTTCGCAGAGCGTCTCATCGAGACCGGTCACGCCTATATCGACGAGCAGACCGCAGAGCAGATCGCAGCCCAGAAGGGTACGCCCACATCGCCAGGGGTCAATAGTCCATTTCGCGATCGCCCTACGAGCGAGAGCCTAGACCTCTTCCGTAGAATGAACGCAGGCGAGTTCGAGGAGGGGGCTATGATCCTGCGTGCCAGGATCGACATGGCACACAGCAATATGCACTTCCGCGATCCCATCATCTACCGCATCATCAAGCATCCACACCACCGCACGGGTCGCACGTGGAATGTCTACCCCATGTACGACTTCGCCCATGGGCAGAGCGACTACTTCGAGGGTGTGACGCACTCGATCTGTACGCTAGAGTTCGTGGTGCATCGTCCTCTATACGATTACTTCATCGACAGGCTCAAGGAAATCGACGGCAGTGGCGACTATCGCCCTCGTCAGTATGAGTTCAACCGACTGAATCTCACCTACACGATGATGAGCAAGCGCAAGCTCCTCCAGCTCGTGAACGAAGGGCTTGTAGTCGGCTGGGATGACCCCCGTATGCCTACGATCTCGGGTCTGCGTCGCCGTGGCTATACGCCTGCATCCATCCGTAGCTTCGTGGACAAGATCGGGTACACCAAGTATGACGGGATGATTGATGTGTCGCTCCTAGAGTTCGCAGTGCGTGAAGACCTCAACCGCCACGCGACCCGCGTCTCTGCTGTGCTAGATCCCGTCAAGCTCATTATCACGAACTATCCCGAGGGACAGGCGGAGGAAATGACCTTCCAAAACAATCCCGAGGACGAGTCAGCTGGTGCGCACAGCATCACCTTCCGCCGAGAGCTTTTCATCGAGCGTGAGGACTTCATGGAGGATGCGCCCAAGAAGTACTTCCGTATGACCCCAGGTCAGGAGGTTCGTCTCAAGAGTGCCTACATCGTACGCTGCACAGGATGCAAGCATGACGAGGCGGGCAATGTCGTGGAGGTGTATGCAGAGTACGATCCCGAGACCCTAAGCGGTCGCCCCGAGTCTAATCGTAAGGTCAAGGGTACGATCCACTGGGTGTCAACCGAGGACAGCGTAGAGGCAGAGGTGCGTCTGTATGACCGCCTCTTCACGGACGAGGATCCTGCAGCGGTCAAGGACAAGACCCTAGCGGAGATGCTCAACCCCGAGAGCCTGATCACGGTACCCAATGCCCGTATCGAACGCTTCCTCATGGGAGCAAAGGTCGGGGAGCATTACCAGTTCCAGCGTATTGGTTACTTCACGGTGGATAGAGACAGCACGGCGGAGAAGCTCGTCTTCAACCGCACGGTGGGTCTCAAGGATACCTGGAAGAAAGTCAATAAATAATCCCTAGGCACGCCAGGCAGATAGAGCTCGGGCTACGAATGCACATCCCCCGCCTGTCAGCAGAGCAGGCAGGCAGTGAAGTGGAGTGCCTTGCCCGTGTCGATCTGTCTGGTCATGCATTATATCAACCGCAGAGACAAAGCAAATCAGAGACAGACAGATGTTAGAGTCATTAGAGTTTATACAGGAAATCCTGAAGCACCTAGATTACTTCTGGGTAACGGTGCTGATGGCTATCGAGAGTTCGTTCATTCCCTTCCCCAGTGAGGTCGTAGTGCCTCCTGCTGCCTATATGTCGGTACAGGGCCCGATGAACGTCTTTCTCGTGGTCTTCTTCGCTACGCTGGGGTGCGACATAGGTGCGCTAGTCAATTATTACCTAGCCAAGTACCTGGGTCGCCCTCTGGTGTATCGCTTCGCAAGTAGTCGCCTTGGACGCCTCTGCCTCCTTAGCCCAGAGAAGATTCAGAAGGCAGAGGCATACTTCGTCAAGAATGGTGCTACCTCTACGCTCGTCGGTCGTCTCATCCCAGGCATTCGTCAGCTCATCTCTATTCCTGCAGGTCTAGCAGGTATGCCTCTAGCTCCCTTCCTGCTCTATACGACCATCGGGGCAGGGCTATGGAATGCGATCCTCGCTGCCCTAGGCTATTACCTCGGGACGGTTATCCCTTATGATCAGCTCAATGAAACGGTGATGTCCTACAGCAAGCCTATAGGTCTCGGTATCGCGGCTATAGCTGTGGGGGCTGTTCTCTTCATGTATCTGCGCAAGCGTCGCACGGCAAGTCACGAAGCCACGCCCGAGCAGTAGACCTTATTCGCATACTTACTCACTTATTGCCAATCCCAACGATATTACGACGATGAACAAGGATTATCGTGAATACAACTTCCGAGAGCTAGAGCCTCAGCTACAGCAGTGGTGGCGCGACCTCGGCATATATCGCACCGTGGAGGACAAGACCCGTCCCCCCTTCTACGTCCTAGACATGTTCCCCTATCCATCGGGAGCAGGTCTGCACGTAGGGCATCCCCTAGGCTATATCGCCTCAGATATCTTCTCTCGATACAAGCGCCTGCGTGGATTCAACGTCCTGCACCCTATGGGCTACGATGCCTTCGGACTACCCGCAGAGCAGTATGCCATACAGACGGGTCAACATCCCGCTATCACAACGGAGACGAACTCTGCCCGCTATCGTGAGCAGCTCGACAAGATTGGCTTTAGCTATGACTGGGAGCGCGAGTTCAAGACCTGTGACCCTGACTACTATCACTGGACACAGTGGGTATTCCTCCGCCTCTTCGGGTCGTACTATGACACAGCCGAGGATAAGGCTCAGCCCATCGAGAAGCTTGTCGCTCATCTCGAGGCTCACGGCACAGAGGGGCTCACTGCCTCGGCAGGCGAAGACCTCTCCCTCTCTGCCGAGCAATGGAAAGCAATGGACGAGGCAGGCCGTGAGGCTGTGCTGATGAACTATCGTCTTGCCTATCTCGGGGATACGATGGTGAACTGGTGTGCCGCCCTCGGTACCGTGCTTGCCAATGACGAAGTCGTGGACGGACTGAGCGCCCGTGGCGGTCATCCCGTCGAGCAGCGTCTGATGCGTCAGTGGTGTCTGCGCGTCTCTGCCTATGCCGAGCGTCTGCTATCCTCTCTCGATCGACTAGAGTGGACGGACGCCCTCAAGGAGACACAGCGCAACTGGATCGGACGTAGCCAGGGCGCAGAGCTTCGCTTTGATCTCGAGCAGGGTGGGGACTTTACGGTCTTCACCACGCGCCCCGACACGATCTACGGTGTGACCTTCATGGTGCTAGCGCCCGAGAGTGAGCTGGTAGCGCAGGTGACGACTGATGCACAGAGGGCGGAGGTAGAGGAATACCTCCAGGCGACCAAGCGACGCACCGAGCGCGAACGCATTGCCGACCGCCGTGTCAGCGGGGTATTCTCTGGTAGCTATGCTATCAATCCCATCACCGAGCAGCGCATTCCTATCTGGATCAGCGACTATGTACTCGCTGGTTATGGTACAGGGGCTATCATGGCAGTGCCTGCGCATGACAGTCGTGACTTCGCTTTCGCGCGCCACTTCGATCTGCCTATTGTGCAGGTGGTATTGCCCGAGGGTGAGACGGTGTCCGATCCTGCCGAGTGGGAGGAGAGCAAGGACAGTAAGCTCGGCACGCTGATCAATAGCCCGCTCATCGACGGACTTAGTGTGATCGATGCGCAGGCACGTATCAATGGTATCATCGCGGAGCGCGGTCTCGGCAAGGTCAAGACCAACTATCGTCTGCGCGATGCTATCTTTAGCCGTCAGCGCTACTGGGGAGAGCCATTCCCCATCTATTATCAGGATGGTATCGCCCGCCCACTAGCGGACGATCAGCTACCTCTACGACTGCCCGAGATCGACAAGTATCTCCCTACCGAGACGGGCGAACCACCTCTAGGTCGTGCCGAAGGTTGGCATACAGCCGAGGGCTTCCCCTATGAGCTTAGCACGATGCCAGGCTTTGCAGGTAGCTCGGCTTACTACCTGCGCTATATGGATCCGCGCAATCGTGAGGCGCTTGTCGGCAAAGAAGCTAATGAATACTGGCGACAGGTGGATCTCTATGTCGGAGGTACGGAGCATGCCACGGGTCACCTTATCTATAGCCGATTCTGGAACAAATTCCTCTACGACCTCGGCATTGTCTGCGAGGACGAACCATTCCGCAAGCTGGTTAATCAGGGCATGATACAGGGACGAAGCAACTTCGTCTATCGTATCAAGGGGACGAATACCTACGTCTCGCATGGTCTGCGTGAGCAGTACGACACGACGCCCCTCCACGTGGATGTCAATATCGTCAGCAACGACCGCCTAGACTTCGATGCCTTCCGCAAGTGGATGCCCGAGTATGCTACGGCAGAGTTCATCCTCGAGGATGGCCAGTATATCTGTGGCTGGGCAGTCGAGAAGATGAGTAAGTCGATGCACAACGTCGTGAATCCCGATATGGTCATCGAGCGTTACGGAGCAGACACGCTTCGTCTCTATGAGATGTTCCTCGGTCCCCTAGAGCAGAGTAAGCCCTGGGATACTAATGGTATCGACGGGGTACATCGCTTCCTGCGTCGTGTGTGGACACTCTTCTACGAAGCCGAGGGACTGCGTACGACCGATACGCCTGCCTCTCGTGACGAGCTCAAGGCTCTTCATAAGCTTATCCGCAAGGTCGGGCAGGATATTGAGGGCTTCTCGTTCAATACGAGCGTATCCGCCTTCATGATCTGCGTCAATGAGTATCAGAGCCTCGGCACGACGAGCCTTCAGGTACTGCGTCCGCTCCTTATTCTCCTTAGCCCCTTCGCCCCTCACATCGCTGAGGCACTATGGCAGGCTACGGGCGGCGAGGGCTCTATCGTCTCTGCCCAGTGGCCCGAGTATGACGAGAGCTACCTCGTGGAGGATAGCGTGACTTATCCTGTGAGCTTTAATGGCAAGACCCGCTTCACCATCACCCTCGCGGCAAGCCTAAGCCCTGCCGAGGTAGAGGCTGCCGTACTGGCATCGCCCGATGCTGAGCGATGGCTCGAGGGCAAGACACCTCGTAAGGTGATCGTTGTCCCTGGTCGCATCGTCAATATCGTTCTCTAGTGGTTCGGAGCAAATATCTATAGAGATAATGGAAACTATTACACCCAAGCCCAACTTCTTCATCGCGAAGTGCCAGGAGTTCGTCAACGAGATCCGCACGCAGTCCACGTCTCGATATTTCTGGAAGGACACGTTGATCGTCGCTGTGGGCATCTTGATCTACATGGTCGGCTTTAGCTTCTTCATCTTCCCTCAGCGTATTACGACGGGGGGACTGTCGGGCTTCTGTAATCTGATCATGCTCTCTACGGGGATGGACATCTCGATCCCGTACAACGTGATCAACCTATCACTTTTCGTCGTCGCATTCTTCTTCCTCAATAGCAACTTCCTCATCAAGACCCTCCTCGGGGTCTCGATGCTGATGGTCTCGATCTCATTCTTCACGAGTATCGCCGTGCCCAATCAGGCTCTGGAGGAGAGTTTCCGACTCATGATCTTGGCGGATCAGCCCGTTGTGGCGCTGATCCTCGGCTCACTGCTGATCGGTCTTGGTCTTGGGTTTGTGTTCTCTGTCAATGGTAGTACGGGAGGGACGGATATTATTGTGGCGATCATCAGCAAATACA
The DNA here is from genome assembly GCA_041854825.1 of Porphyromonas sp. Taxonomy (GTDB): domain Bacteria; phylum Bacteroidota; class Bacteroidia; order Bacteroidales; family Porphyromonadaceae; genus Porphyromonas. The sequence continues at coordinate 6,789 of JBHACZ010000054.1, forward strand.
AGAGTATGTCCTTCGGGCGTATCTTCATGCTGATCGATGGTGCTATTGTGATCGCGTCTTATTTCGTCAATGTCTATTTCGCGGTCAATCCTATGGAGCCGATCGCAGCCCTAGAGAAGCTCATTTACTCGATTATACAGGTGATCCTCGTCTCGATGACGCTGGACTGGTACATCCGTAGCAATCGCATGTCGGTACAGATCTTTGTCTTTAGTCGCAAATATCAGGAGATTAGTGAGGCAGTGACGAAGCGTCTTGACCGTGGATGCACGTTACTCGATGCCCACGGGGGCTATACGGGTGAGCCTGCGCGCGTCCTGCTCATCGTAGCGCGTCAGCGTCAGTCGGTAGCCATCACCCGCCTCATCGAGGAGATCGATCCTAATGCTTTCGTCACTATCGGAGAGGTGCGAGGTGTTTACGGGGTAGGTTTCGACAGTATTCGTCGCAAGTAACCTCTTTATGGTGCATCGCTGAGGTATTAGCCTTTGCGCTTCCCCCTTTTGGCTCTGCCAGCGAAGTCGTCATAAGACTTCGCTGGCAGACTTCTTTTGTCCCTCCGTGCGGGACTTACCTTTTACCTCAATCGGTACTCAACTTAAGTCGCCCTCGGGACTTACTGTAAGTCCCGAGGGCGACTTAAGTTGAGTACCTCCCTACGCGTACGCGCATGCGCGTGCATGATTTCTATTCGGTCTAGATCGCTGTGCATGATGGAGAACTACAAATAGCTACACTTCGGCACGCTAGCGGATGAATTCCCACCAAATCTCTTGCATACTCTAGAATTATCTTTATAACCTTGCATGCGACCACTCATAAATAGGCACTGTATGAAATGACGACAACCTCTCCTATGGCGGGATAGCTTCGCTCAATCTCCGCCTGTGGCTTCCCTGCCCCAATGCAGGACGAGCCCAATAGACCAAATACCCGCTCCAGCGTGCGCCGACTACGCGCCCTCACCTGGATAACCGCTTGCTGAAACACTCTCCGGGGTCTTCTCTATCCCATTCGCCCTACACGGCAGAAGCTCAGAGATACCCTCCCATCCCAAAACACCTAATCAGATCATCGAAATGAAAACAAAACTACTCATCTTGACGACCCTGCTTCTCGCAGTCTTCACCATTGCCTTGCCCAGCTGCGACAAGGACGACCCTGAGCCCGTCACGTCCCAAGGGCTTCTAGGTTACTGGAAGCTACAAGGTTTCTGGAGTGGGGACACTCAAATCTCAATGGAGATCGCACACTTGGAAAAAGAATACACCTATACACTGAATTTCGAAGACAGTCCAGTACCTCAAGGTCCAGATGGACCTTTCCTAGTGGAGGTGCCCCCCCCCACTGCACGCTTCGCATGGGGTCGGGTCGTATATAATGGTATGTGGATTGCCTATACACTGGATTCTGCGCATGGTATCAAATTCGTCTTTGGTGCGTCTACGCTAGTGGGCGAACCTCAGGGGGGAGCTTCTATACCAGATGTATGCGGAAGGTCTCTCGCTACCGCGCCCGAGGCAATACCCTCGACCTTTACTACAGCGACACGGAATATATAAGATTCAAACGAATACAGTTGAAATAAACTACAATCCCTCTAATGCACTTGACGGCAATGAAAATAAAACTACTAATCTTGGCGACTTTGCTTCTCGCAGTCTTCGCCATCGCCTTGTCTAGCTGTGATGAGGACGGACCTATACCACCCGAGAGCCTTCTAGGCAAATGGAAACTAGAGGGTTTCTGGGATGGAGATGCTCGGATGGATGTAGAGCTGCCATCTCTAATAGATCCAACGAGCTATATGCTTGAGTTCACAACTAAAACAAATGAAGAATACGGATCAGGCTATGTGTGGTTCGGGAATGTCGTTGCTCAAGATTTCTCGGGAGTGTACCGCCTAAAACATAGTTCAGATCAAATGTCTTTCAGAGTTGGTCTATCGACTTTTATACTTGATGTTGGTGGACAGCCATATACAGAAGCATTGTATAAGGTCTCTCGCTATCGTCTGCTGAATGATAAGCTAGATCTCTACTATGAAGGGTCAAAGTGTCTTCGCTATATCAAAGTCAAATAATCAAATCTCAACCGTGTAATCTTCGTGCAGGGGGGGTAAGGTGGCTTGCGCTGGGTCTGTGTTTGGAGCGCTCTCTATAGGATGACCGGACTTGTAATGATGGGGTGCGAAGTCCCCGTTGTCAGTTATTGGTGAAGCGAAACAAAATAAGTATCTTTGCGGTTCTATAAGCAAAATAGAAAATTGCAACGATGAGACAGCTTAAGATTTCCAAGTCGATAACCAACCGCGAAAGCGCGTCGCTAGACCGCTACCTACAGGAGATAGGACGCGAGGAACTGATTACCATCGAGGAAGAAGTGGAGCTGGCACAGGCCATCCGACGTGGAGACCGTAAGGCTCTCGAGAAGATGACCCGTGCTAACCTGCGCTTCGTTGTGTCGGTGGCTAAGCAGTACCAGAATCAGGGGCTTAGTCTGCCTGACCTGATCAATGAGGGGAATCTCGGTCTGATCAAGGCAGCAGAGCGCTTCGACGAAACCCGTGGCTTCAAGTTCATCTCTTATGCTGTGTGGTGGATTCGTCAGTCTATTCTGCAGGCATTGGCTGAGCAGTCGCGTATCGTACGTCTGCCGCTCAACCAGGTAGGTGTACTTAACCGTATTACGAAGGCTCTGGGTAAGTTCGAGCAGGAGAATGAGCGTCGCCCTTCTTCGGCAGAGCTGGCCAAGGAGCTAGATCTTCCAGAGGATAAGATCACGGATACCCTCAAGGTTTCAGGTCGTCATATCTCGGTAGATGCCCCCTTCGTAGAGGGTGAGGACAATAGTCTGCTGGATGTCCTGGTCAATGACGATGCGCCACATGCTGACCGTACGCTGATGAACGAGTCTCTTTCGCGCGAGATCGATCGTGTCCTCGCTACGCTGACAGAGCGTGAGGCAGAGATCGTCAAGCTCTTCTTCGGCATCGGCGGAGGGCAGGAGATGACGCTGGAGGAGATCGGAGATCAGTTCGGTCTTACACGCGAACGTGTGCGTCAGATCAAGGAGAAGGCGATTCGCCGTCTGCGTGGTAGTGAGAAGTGTGATTCGCTCAAGCCTTACCTCGGCTAAGGACTTGTTTTCCTAAGGTCGCACTTCATGCGAAGTCTCCACCTCTAGCACTTGATCGAGTGCTAGAGGTGGAGACTTTTTGTGCCCTAATGTAGCGGTGTTTTTGGCTTTTACGGTATTGTACATTTAGATTAAAGGCTATATCTTTGCGAGTTCACGAACTGACGATATTTAGTATGACTCCCGACTATCATATTCCCGTAATGCTCGAGGAGTGCCTCGACGGTATGGCACTCACTCCCGAGGGGTGTTATTTAGATGTGACATTCGGAGGAGGAGGGCATTCGAGTGCTATTCTAGAGCGTCTCTCAGGGCGAGGACATCTCTATTCCGTGGATCAGGATCCCGATGCGATGGGGAATATTCGTGAGCATGAGTGCTTTACGTTCATCGCTTCGAACTTCCGCCATATAGAGCGCTTCATGGACTACTATGGTCGTCTAGGGCGGGTAGATGCTGTGCTGGCAGATCTCGGGGTGTCGTCACATCAGTTCGATGAGACCGAGCGAGGGTTCAGCTTTCGTGCCGAAGAGCCTCTGCTCGATATGCGCATGAATACCCGCACGGGGCGTAGCGCCCGAGAGATCATTGCCGCCTATGAAGAGGCAGAACTTGCTCGCATTATATATGAATATGGTGAGCTACGTCAGAGCCGTCAGATCGCTAGCCGTATCGTCCGCGCTCGAGGTGAACGACCCATCATGACCATCGGAGACCTGCTCGAGGTGGTGCGTCCCTGCATCAATCCTCGGGAGGAGAAGAAGCAGCTCAGCATGCTCTTCCAGGCGTTCCGTATAGAGGTCAATGATGAGCTTGGTGCGCTCCGTGAGATGCTCGACGCTACACGTCGCATCCTACGTCCTGGCGGACGCCTCGTGGTGATGACCTACCACTCTCTAGAGGATCGCATCGTCAAGAACTTCCTGCGTGCTCCTGCCGAAGGGCGCGACACTGCTCGCGAGATCTATGGTACTGCCCCCTCAGAGTGGCGGATGATCACGCGTAAGCCAGTCACGCCATCGCGTGACGAGGAGGAACGCAATCCCCGAGCGCGCTCTGCCAAGCTTCGCATTGCCGAGTGGCACCCACAGGATTAAGTCGCAGACCTATCTACAGCAACGCATTACGATATGACATCAGATCATACCCCCATCATAGAACCTACTGCTGCTCCCCGTGTAGAGGAGGAGCTTCAGCCTACAGTCAGCGAGGAGGAACCATCTCCTTCAGTAGAGAACCCGATCTCGCTTGATGAGCTAGAGACTGGCGCTGAGGAGCGAGCCGCCGATGCCGAGGAAATAGACAAGGCGGAGGAGCTTGCCTTCGGAGGGGCTTCTACGCTCGATGAGAGCCTAGGCGAAGATTCAGACGATTGTCTAGACGAGGACGCTTATGAGGACTCGGATGAGGAGCTGAGCGAGGGTGAGGGAGAAGACGAAGACCTTCGGCGCAGGCATGAGCGACTGACTCAGACGGGGCAGATGACGGCGAGCTTCGGAGGTCTATTCAAGGGGCGTATGGACTATATCGGCTTTTCGGTATGGGTGATCTTCTTGATCCTTCTAGTTCATCAGTGGCAGACAGCCTTTGAGAATAAGATTCGCTCCATCGACCGCCTGGAGAAGCGGGTGGAGGATGTACGCTATCGCCACCTCTTCATCTCTGCTGAGCTGGTGCGCCTTGAGCGCATTAGTAGCGTGGAGGCTAATGTGAGTGCCTTGGGGCTAGACCTAGAGCACTCGACGACGCCTCCCTATGAGATCAAGCCCACACCCACAGAAAAGCCCTAGCAGGATCACACCACACATAGTACTCTCTGATTATGGCAAAACTTAGACTCAACAGCCTTGGGCGATATTGGCTCCTAGGGGCAGGATTCCTCCTAGTGATCCTCTGGCTCATCTTCTCTGTCGTGACGATGATCTTCGGCTCGACGGGCGAGAAGTGGCGTAGTATCGGCAAGACGATCAATCGCTCCAGCACGATGGAGATCTCTCCCATTCGTGGCTCTATCTATGCCTCCGACGGGAGAGCGCTGGCGATCTCTGCGCCATCGTATCAGTTGTACTTCGACTTTCGTGCACAGCCTTTGGCTCTGATATACAATGACAGCCTGCAGCTGCCCAAGGACTCTATAGCCATCGCTCGTAGGACTAAGCTCCGCGATAGCCTCGGGCAGGAGCTGGACAAGCTGGCGGATGTCCTTGAGGAGACGTTTAGGGATCAAGGCATCGCCTTCGAGAAGCGTCGTCTGCGCGACTCGTGGCGTCAAGGCTTTCTCAAGCGCAGTCGCTCTGTCCTCATTTGTCGTGAGGAGCTTTCGTACCTTCAGTACAAGCAACTTCAAGATGTAGACCCCCTCGGGCTACAGCCCAACAAGAAGGGGCAGCGTGTCTACCGCAGTCTCCTAAGCAAGATCATCGTGCCCAAGGAGCGTAGCCGTCGTATTAACCCCTTCGGTTCGCTAGCTCTGCGTACCATTGGTTCGCTCTATGCCGAGCAGGAGGATGGTATCTCCAAGGCACGTCAGGGGCTAGAACTCTACTGCGACTCCCTGCTCCGAGGTGAGAAGGGAACGGCGGTACGTGAGTATGCCGCTCGACAGTTCAACCGCAAGGTCGTCAAGCCTGCCATCGATGGCGCGAGCGTCTATACTACGCTCGACATGAATAAGCAAAACGAGCTGGAGCGCATCATGCGCAAGCAGCTTACCTATTTCTCTGCCCGCAGCGGTACGGCTATCCTCATGGAGGTCTCTACGGGGAATATCCTTGCCATGACCAACCTCGAGCGTGACCCCAAGACAGAGGATTACTTCGAGAGCATGAACTTCGCCGTCCGAGATATGAACGAGCCAGGCTCTACCTTCAAGGTCGCCTCTATGCTCGTCGCCCTTGATATGGGTCTAGTCTCTCCGACAGACACGATCGACGTGGGCAATGGCGTCTGGTCTGTCGGCGGGCGCAATCTTCGTGACCATAATGCGGACAAGGGTGGCTATGGACGTATCTCAGTCTCCCAGGTCATCGAGCGCTCTAGCAATGTCGGCACGGCTAAGATCATTCACAAGCATTTTGCCTCACGTCCCGACGAATTCGTGGATCATGTCCGTGCGCTTGGCTTCGGCTATGATCTAGGGATCGAGCTACCTGGGGCTGCTCGTGCCGTGATCCGTAAGCGTAGTGATAACCCCGACCGCTGGTACGGGACGACACTCCCATGGATGAGCTTCGGCTACGAGACGCAGATTCCTCCCCTCTACACGGTTTCCCTCTTCAATGCGATCGCTAATAATGGTCGCTATATGCGCCCGCACCTCATTCGTGAGATCCGATCTGCCAAGGGTGATCTCATCCTGCGCAAAGACCCCGAGGCGATGATCGAGCAGATCGCTCGCCCCGAGGCTGTCAGCATGATGCAGGAGATGCTTCGCAAGGTCGTGACCGACGGTACGGGTCGCTCTCTGCGGAGCGATGTCGTCGCCATCAGTGGTAAGAGTGGTACGGTGCAGATCGCCCGTGGGGGAAGCTATAATGGTCCCGATGGGAAGAGCCACGAGGTATCTTTCTGTGGATATTTCCCTAGCGAAGCCCCTCGCTATACGCTGATGGTCGTCCTGCGTGAGCCATCCAAGGCTTTCTCTGCCGGTGGTGGCTCTATGGCTGGTCCCGTAGTCAAGGAGCTTGCCGAGGCGCTGATCTCTATGGAGCGTCCTGTGAGTCTTGATTCGATCACAGAGACACGCCTAGAGGCATACCAGCCACGTATCTCAGCAGGGCGCAAGGGCGAGCTCGAGCCTCTTCTCCAGCACCTAGGCATTAGCTACACACCTAGCGCGGAGACTGATCTAGAGGATTTCGTGCGCATCGATGGCTCGGGCAAGGAGCGTCCTCTGCCTCATTACGCAGCTGCTCTCGTCCCCGAGGTCGTGGGGATGAGCGCGATGGACGCCTATTATCTTCTACAGGATAGGGGATACCGTGTACGCTTCGAGGGGCGTGGACGTGTGGTGGCGCAGAGCCTCTCAGCAGGCTCATCGGCTGGTGCTGGCGCACTCATTACGCTGACGCTCGGTGCCTCATAGTGACGAATGCTCCAGCTCCTTCCTCTTTACTGACTAACTTATTGAGATCAATGATACTCAGCGAACTTCTTAAGCGTAGCTATGCTCACCCCTCGGCGGATGGGCATAGCTTTCGCATTGCTGGGGCAGACCCCTCTGCCCTAGAGATACGCTCTCTGGTGGACGACTCGCGCAGGGTCGAGGCAGGTAGCCTCTTCTTCGCTCTGCGTGGCACTGCCAGCGATGGGCATACTTATCTAGGGCGTGCCGCCGAGGCTGGCGGGCGTGCTTTCGTCGTGGAGGCTCTGCCTGAGACGCTTCATCCGGAGGCTTGCTACATCGTCGTGGCGGATACACATGAGGCTATGGGGCTAATAGCCTCTGCCTGGTGGGGGCATCCGAGCGACAGCGTCAAGCTCGTCGGCGTAACGGGGACGAATGGCAAGACGACCATCGCGACCCTGCTCTATCGCCTCATGACTACGGCAGGCTATCGCTGTGGTTTGCTTAGCACCGTGTGCAACTATATCGGTACCTCCGAGGTGGCGAGCACCCATACCACGCCTGGAGCATTACAGCTACAGGCTCTGCTCGCAGATATGGTCAAGGCAGGCTGTACGCACGTCTTCATGGAGGTGAGTAGCCATGCTGTCGTCCAGCGTCGTATCGCAGGGCTCAGCTTCGACGGAGGGATTTTTACCAATCTTACACGTGATCACCTAGACTATCACGGCACGGTGCGTGAGTACCTATATGCCAAGAAGCGTTTCTTTGACGATCTGCCTGCATCGGCTTTCGCACTGACGAATGCCGACGACCGCAATGGCCAGGTGATGCTACAGAATACCCGCGCTCGCAAGCTCTCCTATGCTCTGCATGGGCTGGCAGACTACCGCGCCCGCATCCTCGACCAGCATGCCGACTGTACGGAGCTGGAGCTTGATGGGATGGAGGTCGTGGTGCGCCTTGTGGGTGAGTTCAATATCTACAACCTTGCTGCCATCTATGCTACTGCCCTACAGCTGGGTCTAGACAAGCTGGATGCTCTGCGTCTGCTCTCGACGCTGACCTCTGCCCCTGGGCGACTGGAGACTTTCCGCTCGGAGCGTCGTGGCTACACGGCGTTCGTGGACTATGCCCACACGCCCGATGCTCTGGTGAACGTCCTAGAGACGATCGCAGCACTCGGAGGTAATCGCCCCTATAGCATCATCACGGTCGTGGGCTGTGGTGGTGACCGAGATAGGGGCAAACGTCCGCTCATGGCAGCCGAAGCTGCTCGTCTGAGCCATCGTGTCATCCTCACGGCAGACAACCCCCGTACCGAAGACCCGCTGATGATCATCGAGGAGATGCGTGCAGGTCTGACCGATGCCGACCTCTCGCGCACGCTGACCATCCCCGACCGCATGGAGGCGATCCGTACGGCGTGCATGCTCGCGGGCGAAGGCGACTACGTCCTCATCGCGGGCAAGGGACATGAGACGTATCAAGAGATACAGGGGGTACGCCACCCCTTCGACGATCGTGAGGTGATACGTGGTATCATGTCTGCCGAATAACCCCCAGTCATTTACTTTACCTAATAAAAGAGCTACTAGTTACAACTTATGCTTTCATACCTATTCGACCTGCTCAATGAATGGGGGCTCCCAGGGAGTCGCCTCTTCTCGTACGTGTCCTTTCGCGTTGTCCTAACGTTCGTCACAGCCCTGCTGATCACGACCGTGGTCGGGCATCGCATCATTCGTCGTCTACAGCAGCTACAGATCGGTGAGACGATCCGCAACCTCGGTCTAGAAGGGCAGCTTGCCAAGCGTGGCACGCCTACTATGGGCGGGGTCATCATCTTCATGGCGATCATTATCCCCACGCTTCTCTTCGCTCGCCTGGGCAATCTCTATATCCTGCTCATGATCCTTACCACGGTACTTATGGGTCTGCTGGGCTTCCTCGACGACTATATCAAGGTCTTCAAGAAAAACAAGGAAGGGCTTCCAGGCTGGTACAAGGTAGCAGGGCAGGTCACGCTCGGTCTCGTCGTCGGTATCGCCCTCTATGCCAGCCCCGCAGCAGTGATCAAGAAGAATAGTGAGGTCACGATGCACAATGGCGCACGTGAGATTACCTTCCACGAGGTGGATACCAAGAGTACGCAGACGACCATCCCCTTCCTCAAGAATAATAACCTCGACTACTCCGAGATCCTTCCCCTCGACGAACCAGCTAAGACCATCGTCGGCTGGATGATCTTCATCGCCATGACGGTCTTCATCGTGACGATGCTCTCGAACTGTGTCAATCTCACCGACGGCATCGATGGTCTGGCGGCTGGCTCCTCGGCGATCGTGGGCGTCGTGCTGGGGATCTTCGCCTATGTCTCCTCGCACTATATGATGGCAGGGTATCTCAATATCATGTTCATCCCTGGTAGTGAGGAGCTGGTGGTCTTCGCCGCGGCATTCGTCGGGGCAACGCTCGGCTTCCTGTGGTACAATAGCTATCCCGCACAGGTCTTCATGGGCGATACGGGTAGCCTAATGCTCGGCGGTATCATCGGGGTCTTTGCGATCCTAATCCGCAAGGAGCTACTCCTACCGATCCTCTGCGGTGTCTTCATCATGGAGGGAATCAGCGTGATCTTGCAGGTAGCATACTTCAAGTACACCAAGCGCAAGCATGGTGAGGGTATGCGCGTCTTCCGCATGAGCCCTCTGCACCACCACTATCAGAAGGGGGCGGACTCGGGCATTGCCTGCCTGTGGAATAAGCCCCGCACAGCCCTTCCCGAGGCGAAGATCACGGTGCGCTTCCTGCTCATCGGGCTTATCCTCGCAGCTCTGACCATCATCACGCTTAAGATCCGCTAACCGCCTAGGGGTGGGGGAGTCGCTCCCCCAACGGATCTCCTAGCCCTCATGCCCAGCGACAGCATTGCCCCCTCGGGCAGTGCTGTCGCTGGGTTTTAATGTCTTGAGGGTTAGGTTGTATATCCGCTGGGGCTTACCTTGACGGAAGCCTCTCTGTAGTCTGTCGCCTATGCCATGTGACCATTGCCGAAAATCTCGCACTTGCTCGAAGGCTTTTTGAGTTCACGTCGTGGTCTGTACAATTCACGTCGTGGTCTATACAGTTCACGTCGTGAATTGTACAGACCACGACGTGAACTGAAGAAGTTTTGCCCGAGGACTTCCATTTTTCTCGCTTGATGCTTCCCTGGGTATTCGCCTCATGGTGCCCGTGTCTCCCTACTGAAGTGTCCTCTGCCTCCCTACCGAAGTCTCCCCAGACACTTCAATAGGGACTCGGGCGACACTTCGGTAGGGAGGCAGAGGACACTTCGGTAGGGACTCGGGAGAATCCTCGATACTCGGTCAGCTTTACGCGCACGCGATATTGTTTATGGTCTCGGGCTGTGATTTTATGGATCGGATGGGCTTAGCGGGGGTTAGTAGATCTGTGCGTGTCGTTCGAATGCGTCCGATTGTAGGGGCTCGAATAGGGCGTCTCAAGCCTCTAGGGAGAGTGTTTGGGGTGTCGTTTGGGGCGCAAAAAGTGGGTGGGGGAATCTTTTTGAGCTCTTTTGCTCTTGAGGATGAAGAAAAGTCGGTTAGAAGACGCAGAGCGGGCAGTTGCAGAATGTTGGCATAGGCGTCTCTCTCGGTCAAAAAGATAGCTTCGGGATATGTTTGTCTGTTTATTAGATAATAAAGCTAGTCGTTTTGAATATATCTAAGTATAAAACACCTTGCCAGGTTTAATAAATAGGACTACATTTGCCTTCGCTTTATAGACAGTGGGGTGTCCCGCTGTTTTATTTTGTGAGATCAAAAATATGCTGAAGGGCAAGTTTGAACATTAGGCATAGGTCTCGGTTACTAATTCAAGGAACAATATTTACGATAAGGTATGAAGAAGATGATGAAGATGGCACTGAACCTCGGTCTGGTACTCCTCTCTGCGGGGGTCGCCATGGCGCAGACGCTCAGTTCGCCGGCGGGCAAGCTCCAGATGAGCTTCTCGCTTAGCCCACAGGGCGAGCCACAGTATGATCTCCGTCTAGCTGACGGAGCTAAGGTAGTAGATAAGAGCCTCATGGGCTTCGAGATGACTGATAGCAAGCTCTCGATGGATCGTGGGTTCTCTGTAATAGATACCAAGACAAGTACATTCGACGAGACCTGGACACCTGTATGGGGTGAGGTAAGCAAGATCCGCAATCATTATAATGAGCTTCTCGTGAACCTCCGTCAGGCAGGCACGGACAATCTCCTTGCGATCCGTTTTCGTCTCTACGATGATGGTCTCGGCTTCCGTTATGAGTTCCCAGGTCGTCGCGGGCAGAACTTCCTCGTCGTTAAGCGTGAGCTGACCGAGTTTGCCCTATCTCGTGATATGAAGGTGTGGTGGATCCCCGGTGACTACGACACTCAGGAGTATGACTACACGACGAGCCGCCTAAGCGACGTGCGTAGTCTCTTCGACAAGGCATATACGGGGAACTGCTCTCAGACTGCCTTCAGTAAGACAGGTCTGCAGACCCCCCTTCAGCTCCGCACGGATGATGGTATCTATATCAATATCCACGAAGCTGCGCTGATCGACTTCCCAGCGATCAATGTCGAGCTCGATGAGAAGACTTATACGCTCAAGACCGAGCTGACGCCCGACGCACAGGGCAATCGCGGACACATCGCTGCTCCCTTCAATACGCCATGGCGTACCATCATCGTGAGCCGTGACGCTCGCGAGATCCTCGCCAGCAAGCTGACCTACAACCTCAATGAGCCTAGCGCCTACGAGACGACCGACTGGATCAAGCCTATCAAGTACATGGGTGTATGGTGGGAGATGATCACGGGCAAGGGCTCATGGGCATACACCGATGAGGTGCCATTCGTCCAGCTCGGCGTTACTGACTACAGCAAGGCTAAGCCCAATGGCAAGCACTCTGCCAATAACGACCGCGTCAAGTACTATATCGACTACGCAGCCAAGCATGGCTTCGATGCTGTCCTCGTAGAGGGATGGAATGTAGGATGGGAAGACTGGTTTGACCTGTCCAAGGATTACGTCTTCGACTTCGTGACGCCTTACCCAGACTTCGATGTAGCGATGCTTCGCGACTATGCAGCGAGCAAGGGTGTGCGCATCATGATGCACCACGAGACCTCTGGTTCTATTCGCAACTACGAGCGTCACATGCACGACGCCTACCAGTTCATGAAGGACAATGGCTACACCTCTGTCAAGAGCGGCTATGTAGGCAACATGATCCCACGTGGTGAGCATCACTACGGTCAGACGCTCGTCAATCACTATCTCTATGCAGTCAAGGAAGCTGCCAAGTATGGCATCAGCGTCAATGCGCACGAGGCTGTACACATGACAGGTCTTAGTCGTACGTACCCCAACCTCCTCTCACAGGAGTCTGCACGTGGACAGGAATACCAGGCTTTCGGTGGCAATAATGCCAACCACCTCACCATCCTGCCATTCTCTCGCCTCATCGGTGGTCCTATGGACTACACGCCAGGTATCTTCGAGACGGACATGCGCAAGCTCAATCCCGACAATACCAATCAGATCAAGGCAACCATCGGCAATACCCTCGGTAGCTATCTGACGATGTACAGCCCACTACAGATGGCGGCTGACCTGCCTGAGCATTACGATCAGCACCAGGAGGCATTCCAGTTCATCAAGGACGTGGCAGTAGACTGGGACGACAGCAAGTATCTCGAGGCAGAGCCAGGTGAGTATGTAACGGTAGCTCGTAAGGCTAAGGGAACGGATCGCTGGTTCGTAGGTAACGTAGCTGGCTACTCTGGTCACAAGTCTACGATCACCCTCGACTTCCTCGAGCCAGGCAAGAAGTACATCGCTACGATCTATGCCGATGCCAAGGGCGCTCACTACGACACGAACCCAATGGCTTACACCATCCGCAAGCAGACGGTACGCAAGGGCAGCAAGCTCACGCTAACCTCAGCTCCAGGCGGAGGCTACGCCATCTCTCTCATCCCCGTCAAGTAAGACAGCAGCGATAGGCGTATAGATCCCAGACGGGGCTATATGCCTATCGCTGTGCTATAATCATAGCCTATCATTAATCCACTTCATAATATGAAATCAATGAACCTACTCTCTAGAGCCCTCTTCATGGCTCTGGTATCGGTGCTGTTCGTCGGTGTCGCCTATGCGCAGGAAGTATCTGTGCGTGGTACCGTACACGATCAGTCTGGAGAGTCCGTCATCGGAGCTTCTATTCGCCTCAAGAGCAATCCAGGCGTAGGGACTACGACCGACCTCGACGGTAACTTCCAGCTTCGTGCAGCGCGCAGTGAGACCCTCGTCATTAGCTTCGTAGGCTATCTGACGCAGGAGGTATCTCTCGCTACAGCACAGATGCCCCTCGCGATCGTCCTCCAGGAGGATAGCAAGACTCTCGGTGATGTCGTAGTCATCGGTTATGGCTCGATGCAGAAGAAAGACCTCACAGGGTCTATCACCAGCATCAACGAGAAGAACTTCCAGAAGGGTGCTATCTCTACCCCCAGCGAACTCCTCGTGGGTAAGGTGGCTGGTGTGCAGATCACGCCCAACAGCTCACCTGGTGCAGGTAGTACGATCCGTATCCGTGGCGGTGCTTCGCTCAACGCGAGCAACGACCCACTCATCGTCATCGATGGTGTACCCATTGAGAACTCGGCAGCATCTGGATCTCCTAGCATCCTCAGCACGATCAATCCTCAGGACATCGCTTCGATGAACGTCCTCAAGGATGCTTCGGCTACAGCTATCTACGGTTCGCGTGCCTCTAACGGTGTGATCATCATCACGACCAAGCGTGGTACTGTAGGTCAGGATATGCAGATCAACTTCTCTACGTCGAACTCTCTGGCTGAGGCTTCTCGCCGTGTCGATGTGCTCTCTGCTGATGAGTTCCGCGCCCTCGTTACCGCACGTTCGGCTTCTCAGGCTGCGCTCCTCGGCTCTGCCTCTACGGACTGGCAGGATGAGATCTATCGTCTTGCCTTCGGTACGGACAATAATATCAGCATCAGCGGAGCGGCGGGCTCTATGCCTTACCGCGCCTCTATGGGCGTGTACCACCAGGAGGGGGTACTCAAGACTGACGCCATGCAGCGTGTGAGTCAGAGCTTTGCTCTCAATCCTAAGTTCCTGGATGGAGACCTCAGCGTAGACGCTAACCTCAAGCTTACCCTCACGCGCAATCGCTTCGCTGACCAGGGGGCTATCTCAGAGGCAGTGACCTTTGACCCTACACAGCCCGTGCGTGCTAATGGCTTCGAGCCCTATGGTGGCTACTACACTTGGCTTGCTACTACGGGAGCACCTGAGCAGTTAGCTCCTACCAACCCTGTAGCCCTGCTTAACCTTCGCAATGACCGTAGTGGTGTCTTCCGCTCGATCGGTAACCTCAAGTTCGATTATAAGACTTTCTTCCTCCCAGAGCTTCGTCTGAACCTCAACCTTGGTTTCGACTATACGGCAAGTAGCGGTACGATTTACGTCCCCGAGTCTGCTAGCTGGCAGTGGATCCGTGGTACGGTAGCTGGTCAGGGTGGTACGGACAATGAGTACAAGCAGCGCAAGCGTAACCTCCTGCTTGATTTCTATGCGAACTACAACAAGGAGATCGAGTCTCTGCGTAGCCGCATCGACCTCATGGCTGGTTATTCATACCAGGACTGGAAGACCTTTACCTACAATAATGCTGACTACACAGCCGCTCATCAGGTGGTATCTGTACCTGTATATCCCTACGATTACCCACAGAATACCCTCATCTCTTACTACGCACGTCTGAACTATAGCCTTCTCGATCGCTATATCCTCACAGCTACGGTGCGTACGGACGGCTCGTCTCGTTTCAACAAGGATAACCGCTGGGGTGTCTTCCCTTCGCTTGCCTTCGCATGGCGTATCAGTGAGGAAGGCTTCCTCCGTGGTACAGACTGGCTCGATGACCTCAAGCTCCGTCTCGGCTATGGTGTGACGGGTCAGCAGGATGGTATCGCTAACTACAGCTACCTCCCTGGCTACTACCTCAGCGACAATACGCATACCTATCAGCTCGGCAATACATTCTACAACATGTACCGCCCTGCAGCGTATGACCAGAATATCAAGTGGGAAACCACGACGACCTACAACGCTGGTCTCGACTTCGCGATGCTAGACAATCGTCTCTCGGGTTCGGTGGATGTTTACTTCAAGCAGACCAAGGACCTTCTTAACGAGATCCCCATCCCTATCGGCTCTAACTTCTCAAACCGCCTTCTGACGAATATCGGTAACATCGAGAATAAGGGTATCGAGTTCACCCTCAACGCTACGCCCGTTCAGACGAAGACTTTCTCTTGGGATGTGAGCTACAACCTCACGCTCAACGATACGAAGATCACCAAGCTCAACGCTACCGAAGATCCTAGCTACCTCGGTGTACTCACCGGAGGTATCCGCGGAGGTACGGGTACGAATATTCAGATCCACTCAGTGGGTCATGAGCCTTCTTCGTTCTTCGTCTACAAGCAGCTCTATGATACGGCTGGTCAGCCTATCGAGGGTGCCTATGCCGACCTCAATAATGATGGCATCATCAACGAGCTCGACCGTTACCACTACAAGAGTGGCAACCCCGATGTGCTGATGGGCTTCTCTACTAGCCTCAACTATGGCAAGTGGTCGCTCTCTACATCACTGCGTGCTAGCCTTGGCAACTATATCTATGACAACGTGTCTAGCTCTATGGCACAGTACAATGAGATTCTGAACCCCAACGGATTCCTCAAGAATACGCCACGCGAGATCTACAAGAGTGGCTTCACCGTGGCTCAGTACTTCTCAGACTACTACGTGCAGAACGCTAGCTTCCTCAAGATGGACAACCTCTCGCTCAGCTATGACTTCGGCAAGCTCGGTCGTAGCAATGTAGGTCTGCGTGCCTCTGCGACTGTGCAGAACGTCTTCGTCGTGAGTGGTTACAAGGGCATAGATCCCGAGCGCTCGATAGACAACCAGCTCTATCCTATGCCTCGCACCTATTCGCTCAACCTAGCCTTCACGCTCTAACGTCTCACTCCCTAATACAGAGATAGAATTATGAAACTGAATATCAATAAGCAAGCGATAGCGGTGCTCGGTCTCGGGCTTACCCTCTCTCTGGCATCTTGCCACAGCGACCTCGATCGCCTGCCTACCAATGACCAGACCGTTGGCGATATCTTTAGCGATCCCCTCGCTACCAAGCAGGCGCTTGCCAAGGTCTATGGTGCATATGCCCTCACGGGCAACGGAAGCGGTGGCGACATCCAGGGTATCGACGAAGGATCTAGCGACTTCCTGAGAAACTTCTTCAACCTCCAGGAGCTATCTACCGATGAGGTGATCACAGCCTGGACGGACGATGGTCTGCCCGACCTGCACAACCTCAACTGGTCTAGCTCTAATGCCTTCGTCAAGGGTCTGTACTACCGCTCACTCTACCAGGTGAAGCTCGCTAGCGACTTCCTTGCCAAGACTGAGAGCATGTCCGGTACCGATATCTCGCGCTACCGTGCCGAGGCTCGTTTCCTGCGTGCCTTCCAGTACTGGGTGCTGATGGATCTCTTTGCCAATCCTCCCTTCGTGACCGAGTCTACGGGCGTGGGTACGGTTTATCCTCAACAGATCAAGCGTGCTGACCTCTTCCGCTACGTGGAGTCTGAGCTGCTTGGTATCCTCGATCAGCTCGCAGCTCCTCGTGCCAATGAGTATGGCCGTGCAGACCGCGCAGCTGCGTGGGCACTGCTCGCTCGCCTCTACCTCAATGCTGGGGTCTATACAGGTACGCCACGCTATGGCGAGGCTGCCGAGTATGCTGAGAAGGTGATCGCCGATGGTTCGTACTCTCTGCATCCCGAGTATCGCAGACTCTTCCTCACGGACTCGCACCTCAATAACCCCGAGACGATCCTCTCGATCAACTATGACGGGCTCAAGAGTCAGAACTGGGGTGGTACGACCTTCCTCATCAACTCCTCTACCAATGGTGACGCTGCCAAGGCACTCGGCATCAATTGGGGTGTAGGTGGCTGGGGTGGTAACCGCGCCACGACAGCACTCGCTAACCTCTTCGATCAGGCGAATGACAAGCGTTACCTCATGGGAAGCAAGACGCCAGACATCACTACGGTGACAGACTTCGCTGAGGGTGTGTGGGTGTACAAGTTCCGCAACGTGAGCTCTGCCGATGTCACAGGTCAGCACAGTAGCTTCAGCGATGTAGACTATCCTCTCTTCCGTCTGGCTGAGATGCACCTTATCTATGCCGAGGCTGCCGCTCGCGGAGCTGCCGACACTGCCAAGGGTCTACGTTACCTCAATGCTCTACGTGAGCGTGCCTATGGCAATATCTCGGGCAACTTTACTGCCCTCACGCTCGACAACATCATCAACGAGCGTGCGCGTGAGCTGTACTGGGAGGGCTTCCGCCGTACCGACCTTATCCGCTTCAGTCGCTTCACCTCTGGTGACTATCTATGGCCCTGGAAGGGTGGCGTAGCTGGTGGTCGTGGTGTAGCTTCTACCTTCGAGATCTATCCTCTCCCTGCGGATGATGTGCAGGCGAATACTAACCTAACACAGAATACGGGCTACTAATCTAGCCCACATTCTCCTAGAAGCATATATCTAGAGTATGAAATACAATGTGTATAAGGGCGCTCTTGCCCTCGCGCTCCTCGGAGCGACACTCGCCTCTTGCTCCAAGGACGAAGACCGTGCTATCATCTCACCGACTACGGCCTCGACGCTCTCGGTAAATAGCAAGGATGTAGTCATCGATGCCGAGAACCTCACCGCTAGCGCACTCGTGCTAGACTGGACGAAGGCTAATCTTGGCTACGACAAGGCGATCGTTAGTTACGACCTAGAGATCACTCCTGTAGCTACGGCTACCGCAGCCGCTGTGGCACCCGCTACGGTCGCTCTCGGTACGGAGCAGACGCATACCTTCACAGCTCGCAAGCTCAACGAACTACTCGTTGAGAACTTCGGTGCTGTCCCTGGCGTGCGTTCGGAGTACAAGCTTGTGCTGCGTGCTTTCCCTCACGTGCTCAGCAGCGTTCATCCCAGCGGTACGAATGTGATCAACTCTGCACCTGTCACGATCCATGTGACGGTGGCAGATGTGCAGTCACGTAGCCTAGACTACTTCTTCGTGGGTAGCATGTTCGATGCGGACAACTACAACTGGAAGAATGACTACAAGGGCTATCCCTTCTTCCTCGACACGCCCGATGGCAAGGACTATAGCTACACGGGTCACTTCAATGCCTCGTCAGCCTTCAAGTTCATCTCTGAGACGGGTCTCGGCTCATGGGATGGTCTCTATGGCAAGGGTAGTGCTGCCGGCAAGCTATCTACCGATGGCGGTGCGGGCAATATCGATGACATCACCGCTGCAGGTTACTACACGGTGAAGTTCAGCCCTGCGGACATGACCTACAGCATCGAAGTTTATGACGCGTCATCTGCCGAGGTGTACACCGCTATCGGTCTGATCGGTACGGCTGTCGGTGGCTGGGGTGATGCGAATGAGGTAGCACTGACCAAGTCTACCTATGACCCCCACAAGTGGACTGCCTCTGATGTAGTGATCGCTGAGGGTGAGCTCAAGATCCGCTCCAATGCCTCATGGGACTCTAAGTCCTGGGGTGCTACCTACTTCCCTGTAGGTAAGAGCAACACGGGTGACAACCTCAAGATCACAGCTAAGCAGGCAGGTACCTACGATGTCATCTTCGATGACCTCACGGGTCACTACCACTTCCGTCAGAAGTAATCTCCTCTGCCCCTCGGGGCAAAGCTCATCAGCCCGCCAAGCGTCTCGACGCTTGGCGGGCTGTCTTTTTACCAATTCCCTTGACTATTGCCCCTCGCTCACGCTTCTCATGCTACCGCACCCTCCTCCTTGCAAGGTCATCCGCAGTGGCTTAAGTTTTGTCGCCCTTAATCCGAATTCGGTTTAGACCCGCCTCGACCCTATGTCACCAACAGGGTAATCATGTCCAACATGATCTTCTGAAAGAAACAGATACAAGTCCTCTCAAAAATGATAGACCTTTTCCCTCAAAAATATCGATGTTTTCGTCGAAAACATCGATATTTTTGAGGGAAAAGGTCGATGTTTTTGACGAAAAAGTTCTATCATTTTTGACGCGTAGTCTATCAGGTTGATCGGGAGGAGCTAGAGACGCAGAGAACGGAGAGTAGTGAATCCCGCCGTGAAAGCCCACAGGAGAATCACAAGCCTACTTTCTTACACCGAATTCGCGTTGTATTAGAGCGATCGGATTACCTGTGCCATTTTTTCTTATCCCATTTTGGCGTTTTCTGCGCTCATTGCCGTGCAGAAAGAGGATTTGTGTTTGCCTATTTGTGGTTTTGAATATTTATATTTGTAGTGAGTTAGACCATCAACGCATTTAGTCTATGAGGAAAATTGCTTGTCTATTATCCTGCCTAGCACTCCTAATGTCGTGCACAAGGCAATTTGATTTTGAGGGGGGATCTCCTCAAAGTCAGTTAACCCCTAGCTCCGAAAGTCCATCTTTCGTCGCCCAGCTAGGCAATCGTGCTATCGCGATGGCCTCCCTTCTTCGCCAAGGTGAGCTTCGCAGTTCTAGATCTCTCTCCGTCTCTAATGTCCTTCCCGTTATGACGAGCTCTCTGCGCTCTGTCAATGGCGTCAATGACGGGATATTTGTTGTCAATTTCGAGGGGAATGCAGGGTATGCATTCCTCGACGTGACTGGCGGAGCGAGTGAGGTGTTCTACATCGCTGATGAAGGACACTATACCCCAGGCATCGACGAAGAGCATCCTGTGCTGTCGATGACCTATAATCCTGCTGTCGTGCCGGTTGATTGTATCTATGGCTGTAGACCTGGTGTCCACTGTCCACATCCTAAAGTAATCAAGTACTGTCCCAAGGATAGTTGTCAGTACCCCAACCCTTGCATTCATGTCGGGACACCCATAAACCCCAACTGCCCCTACGGGCTGTGTCTCGCCACTGATCACTGCATACACGGAACAGCAATAGTACCCGTGGATCCGCCCTCTACAGGTAGACCAGACACAATCCTTCGTACATATGTAGAAGTAGAGGACGGCGTCTCCAAACTCCTCGAGACCCAATGGCATCTATGGTCGCCATTTAATGATCATGCTCCTGAATTTGAGGGAATAGATGAGAATGGAGAATGGACTAAGCGTCATGCTCCTGCTGGGTGTGTACCAATTGGAGCATTGCAGATTATGGCATACTATGAGCATCCTAAGGAACTGCTTGGAAACGAAATCAACTGGACATATCTAAAGAGTGTTGGCAGAGCTACCCACGATCAAAAGTTCGGAGTGATGATCAGACCGATTATAGAGTATATGTGTCGATGGATTGGAGTCAAATATGGATTTAAGGATTCTTCAGCTTCTATTGATCGCGGATTAGAGTTTCTGCAGTCTCATGGTTATGTCTTAGAGGGAGCCTCTCCAAGGAGTATGCCTTATCAAGAAAGTAAGGTGAAGGAGGAACTTAAGATGCGTCGTCCAATTTATACATTTGGAATGAAGGAGCTTACTCCACAGGACAAAGAGCCAGATAGATTTGCCCATGTATGGATTGTTGATGGCTATAAGACTGTGAAGAAATCTATTCTTGCTGATATCAAGGGTCGGGTAAAGATCGACACCTTAGAATGGGCTAGATATAACTTCGTTCATTGTAACTGGGGATGGGGTCCTGATGGGAATAATGGTTATTGCCTCTCCTCTATGACTGACTCTCACGGAAATACCATCGGACGCAGGATTAGTGCCAAGCAGGTTTATGATCCCGAGAACTTCAGCACTATGGACACAGTCTTGGCAGCAAAGAACTATAACCACACCTATATCTACCTAGGGACAAGACCAAACAAGTAAAGCGATGAATAAGACAATAACATTACTCGCGCTCTTCGCTCTGTATGCAGGGCTAACGCTGATCTCGTGCGGGCGTACCTATACGGAAGAGCCTGTACCCGACCCTCCGAAGACAGAAGAGCCTGCGCCCGACCCTAGTGGGAAAGATCCCGAGACCCCTAAGCCTT
>JBHACZ010000055.1:0-11438 GCA_041854825.1 Porphyromonas sp.
ACCTCAAGCGTGCCATCAAGACGATGAACCAGATCCTCGACGTGATGGACCTCGACTGGATCCCCGTAGAGAAGAGCTGGCGCCTCAACGAGAAGCACTACGGCATGCTCCAGGGACTCAACAAGGCTGAGACAGCTGAACAGTACGGTGACGAGCAGGTGCTTATCTGGCGTCGTAGCTACGACGTGCCTCCTACGGCTCTCGAGAAGGCGGACGAGCGTAGCCCATTCGCTGACCCTCGCTATGCTGATGTAGTGCCTGCATACCTCCCTCTGACGGAAGCTCTCTGCCACTGCGTAGATCGTACCCTGCCTTACTGGGAAAACACGATCTTCCCCACGCTGATGCAGCACGACGATGTACTCGTAGCCGCTCACGGCAATAGCCTCCGCGGTATCATCAAGGTACTCAAGGGTATCAGCGACGAGGATATCATCGCCCTCAACCTCCCCACGGCTGTTCCTTATGTCTTCGAATTCGACGACGAACTCAACCTCGTCAAGGATTACTTCCTCGGTGACCCCGAAGAGATCAAGAAGCTCATGGATGCCGTAGCCAACCAGGGCAAGAAGAAGTAATTCTCCCGTTTTACTTCCCTTATCGAAGTACTAGGGCATTGGTCGTCTCTGACGACCAATGCCCTAGTTTATTTTGATACACCCGATAAGATAGAGGGGCGGAAGGCTATCGCGAAGGGCTACAAGAAGGGGAGAGAAAATGGGGAGATACCGGAGCAGAACTTGAATCCAAACTTTGGATCAGCGAATCCATTGTTTGGATTGTAAGATCCATTGTTTGGATTGGCGAATCCAAACAATGGATTGGAGAAGTGATCAGGCTAAGGGATATCTTTCGCAGGAGCAAGACGCTAGCGAATAGGAGCAATCTCAGAGAGGATAGAATAGAAAGAAGCTAGGCGAGCAAAGAGATTTCGCTCGCCTAGCTTTTAGGGAGAGAGGACAGGCTTCGGCAGGAGGTCGAAGCTTCCTCAGAGGATGGACCTTGACCCTCGGTGGAGGCTAGTCGAAAAAGATCGTGCTGGAGCTAGTGCCCTCAGCAGGACGAGTGTCCGCCTCGGGGGTAGACATCGCAGGAGCGGGAGCGTCAGAGAGGGCTCCGACGGCAGCATTAGCCTCGGCACGTGCCTGAGCCTGTGCCTGCTGGAGAGCAGCATTGCGACGACGATGGCGCACGGACTGTACACTGCGCAGGTCGCGCTTGAAGGCTGGGACTTCCTCGGCGATAGAGAGTATCTCATCGTCGTCGAGTTCGTCGGGCGTGAGGATCAGAGGCTGTGCCACGCGGGCGGTATGCATCGCGTCGCCATAGTAGGTCTGAATAAGTTTCTCGTCCTGTGCCTGCTTCTCAGCAGCCTCAGCCTTCTCAAGTAGGTCAGAGCGAAGGCTACGGATATTGTCCTCGGTCGTCTGATAGTCGAAGCCCGAGGCAAGGATCGTCACACGGATCTGATCGCCCTCTAGGTCATCGGCATCGCCATAGCCCCAGATGGTCTTCGCCTCGGCGTTGATACTGGTGGTGAACTCATTGATGTACTCGCTCTCCTCGGTCCTCATCGGACTCTCGGGGTTCTGATAGACGTAGATGAGCAGACGCTGGGAGTCCTTGATCTGATTGTTATTGATCAGCGGAGACTCGATAGCTCCACGGATGGCGTCACGCATACGGTTCTCGCCCTTAGCCACGTATGAGGAGATGACTGCCACGCGTCCAGACTGTAGGGTGGTCTTGACATCGTTGAAGTCGACGTTGATCTTACCGCGGAGGTTGATCACGTTGGATATACTGCGGGTAGCGTTGATGAGGGTCTCATCGGCGAGCTTGAGCGAGTCGTCCATGCTGAGCTTGCCGTAGACTTCTTTGAGCCGTTCGTTATTGACGACGATCATCGCATCCACGTGGTCTTTCATCTTCTTGAGCCCATCGAGAGCCTGGAGTACCTTGGGCTTGCCTTCGAAGAGGAAGGGGATCATCACGATCCCGATGGTGAGCTTGCCAGCCTCCTTGGCTATCTTGCCCACGACAGGGGCAGCACCTGTACCGGTACCCTTACCTAGGCCTGCGGCGACGAAGACCATCTCCGTGCCATCGTTGAGCGCCTCACGGATCTGATCGGCGCTGTCCTCAGCAGCCTGGCGAGCGATGTCGGGCTGGTCGCCTGCTCCGAGACCTTTGGTTACGTTAGGACCGAGGCAGATCTTGTGTGGCACCTCACAGCCACGCAGGTGCTGGTCGTCGGTATTGCAGAGGAGATAAGAGACCCCACGGATGAGCCCCTCGGAATACATCTTATTAACGTTGTTGCCACCAGCTCCACCGACCCCGATCACCTTAATGATACAGGGCTGTTCCTCCTTGGCGTACTGGAAGTCTATCGTGCCACGCTCGGCATCTATATTCGTATTCATAATACTCTTGTCAGTCGTTATACAGTGTGAGACGTGGGGTTAGTTGTCCCCGCCAGAGTTGAGCTTGTCCACGAGCCCGCTGAAGGACTTGGCGAAGCGTGACGAAGCGCGCTCGAACCATGAAGCACCGCGCTGAGCGCGATCGTCGTGGTCATCGTCGTCCTCTTCGTCATCCTCATAGTCCTCTTCATCCTCGGGATCAAGGTACTCGGGTGCGGCAATATGCTCGGCAGGCGTTTCGCTCGTGAAGGTGTATTCGTGATCTAGCGCAGTCTGCTCGGCCGCAGGCTCCTGCTCGGGTTCGTCTGGCACATCTGCACCGAAGACCGCCTCCATAGACCGTACACGGGCAAGGCAGTCCTCCGTAGCCTGAGCGACAAGCGCTAGCGCAGTGCTGTACTCGGGGATAAGCTCGCTATCGAATGCCTCGCTGACGAACTCTGAACGGACGAAGCCACGGCGCACCTTTACCCCGCGGAACTGCTGGGCGAGCGTCTGCAAGAGGTGATCCGTGTAGGTCACACCCCCGCTGAAGATCATCGTCATCGACTCATGGCGTACCGCTGTGCTATGCTGGAGGACGCTGAAGATACTTCCGAGGATCTCGATCATACGTGCCGAGACATAGCGATTGACCTCCAGCTGTGAGAGCTGACGGTCAAACCCTAGGTCTACATCCGTGATCATCTCGCTCGCGCTGACGTTCGTACGCATGGAGCCGTGACGTACCTTAAGCAGCTCGGCATGCTCCTCTATGAGACCGAGGTGGGTGAGGTCGCGGGTAACGTTGATACCGCCGAGGGGAATGGTGTAGAGACCCGTCAGACGGCGCTCCTCATAAACGGAAATCGTCGTCGTGCCACCACCCATATTGACATAGACACAGCCGAGGATCGACTCCTCACTCGAGAGCGTTAGGCTTGCCTCTGCCAGCGGAGCAATGAGAATGTCGTGTATCGTCAGCCCCAGCTGATGCTCGAAGACCTGACGGATATTCTCCACCACGCCACGGCGCACGACGATGAGCTGGTACTTCGCCTCCAGGTAAGTACCTCGCACTCCGCGAGGGGTAGCCTCGCTCTTGCCATCGACATAGTAGCGGGGGTCAATGATACGCACGACCTCTAGATCGCTATACGTGACCTTGCGTGCCTGCTCACGGAGCTGACGCAGGTGCGCCTCCTCGATGACTGCGCCACCCGTGAGGCTGAGGCTTGCCGTGTAGGGCTTGCTCTGGAGCGAACGGCAGTCCAGCCCCACATACACACCCTCGATACGCTGTCCCTGGGGCAGGTCTGCCTCTAGCTCGGCGATGATGTCGGCGATGAGTGCCGCAGACTGGTGAATATTGTGAATACGTCCGTGGACGATCGCCCCGCGTGAGGGCTTCGACCGATACGAACGAGGGGCGATGACGCCATTGCTATGCTTAGTGGCGAGCATCCCCGTGATATGCGAACTGCCGAGATTGATGACGGCATGCACTTTTTCCTGTAACTCGAGATCCATAGAGAGCTGTGCTGTAGGGTTGTACTATTATTGTCCTGTGTCTTTGTTTCGTTCTTTGGCGACGACCTGCTCGCCGTAGGGGAGCTTGATATACTCGAAGGCATCCCAACCCTTCGCCTTGCGGGGGATGACCTCGCGGTCGAAGGTACGGAGCTTCGAGAGCATGTGTCGCCAGTCTCCATCCAGTCCCATGATGATGCGTGCAGAGCCTACGCGGGGAATGAGGACGATGCCCTCAGTATTGTCCACATAGACCTGACCGAAGTAATGGCGGAAGTACTCATCCTGCTCGATCACCTCCATAAGGTCATAGAGCTGTCCCGTCGCCAGCTCGGGTGTCACTGCCCCCGAGACGACGGGGACGTAGATGGCGTAGCGGGGATTGAGCGGAAGCGTACCCCGCTCGCGTGTCACGTAGTAAGGCTCTGCCGTAGCGACGAGGAAGGCAGCATCACGCTGACGAACCCGCACCCGCATACGAGGCGAACGCTTGCTGACGTAGACCTCCACATCGCTAAAGATAGGATTGTCTGCCAGGCGCGCCTCTACCAGCCCTAGGTCAATGGAGTCAATGATCTGCCCCGTCATATCTATACCGAGGCGTCCCATCTCCGCAAGGACATCCTCCTCACTCATGAAGCGAGGCGCACCCTCGCCGACCTCTACCTGCACCTCGATCGCCTCTAGACGCTCCGCCCCTAGCGGGCGCGTCATCCGATAGCCGAGGAAGCCTACGAGCGCAAGGGCGCAGATCGCCAGTAGCCAGATAACGATGCGCTTCATAGCCTACTCTTGATCTCTGCTGCCACCTCGGGGACGAGACGGTCAATATCACCTGCACCGACCATCAGCATGACCTCGGGTAGCTGCGCCTCACTGCGCAGGTAGGGCAATAGCTCCTCACGTGCCATCACCCGCACGGGGCGATGCATAAGGTCTGCGATCATCTGGCTCGTCACGCCCTCCATAGGCAATTCGCGGGCAGGATAAATATGAAGGAGTATCACCTCGTCCAGCAGGTCAAGGCTACGGGCGAACTCTTGATAAAAGTCCTTCGTACGGCTATACAGGTGTGGCTGGAAGACGCCCACGATGCGACGCGTCGGATAGAGCGTGCGCACCGACGTGATCGAAGCCTCCAGCTCCACGGGATGATGGGCATAGTCGTCGATCAGTACATGCTCGGGCGTGTCCACGACTCTGTCGAAACGGCGGTGTACCCCGCGGAAGCTCGCCAGAGCCTCTGCCAGCTCGCCCAGCGTCGCCCCACTGAGGTAGGCGACAGCCATAGCTGCCACGGCATTATCCACATTGATACGCAGAGGTACCCCCAGCTCCACATCGATCGACCCAGCAGACTTTCCCTCGATGGCAGGGTAATGCCAGCGGAAGTATAGTCGCGCATCCTCTACCCGCACATCTGAGGCGTAGAAGTCGCTCGCCCCCTCCGTGCTATAGCGGTACAGGCGCACGTCCTGCCCGAGGCTAGGGTGAATATCTATTCCCTCGTGCATCACCAGCGCACCGCCTGGGACGATCAGCGAGGTAAAATGCTCGAAGCTCTCACGGTATGCCTCCACCGTACCATAGATATCTAGATGGTCGGGGTCTGCGCTCGTGATGATCGCCATCTCGGGCGTAAGGTGGTGAAACGAGCGGTCGAATTCGTCCGCCTCGATCACTACGCGATCGCTCTCGGGGGAGAGGAGGAGGTTGGTCTTGTAATTATTGGAGATACCACCGAGGAAGGCATTGCACCCCACGTGGCTACTGTGCAGGAGATGCGCCAGCAGCGTGGAGGTCGTCGTCTTGCCATGCGTGCCTGCCACGCACAGCCCCCGCTCCAGACGGGTAATCTCGCCGAGGATCTCGGCACGCTTGACGAGGCGATAGCCATGCTCGCGATAATAGGTTAGTTCGCTATGCGTCTGGGGTACGGCAGGGGTGTACACGACGAGCGTCTCTAGCTCTAGGAATGCAGAGGGGATTAGCTCCACGCTATCCTCATAATGCACCTCGATACCCTCGCGCTCGAGCGTCTGGGTCAAGGGTGATGGGGTAAGGTCATACCCTGCCACTCGGTGACCACGCTGTGCAAAGTATCGGGCGATAGCACTCATTCCGATACCGCCTATTCCTATGAAATATACTGTCTTCATCTTTGCTTATCTCCCGCCCGATCACCTCGACCGTCGAGGCTGATCTACGTTAGCCCACAAAGATAGTAAATTTCCCTCTGCCCTCACCCTCTCACGGCACATCTCTGCCCCACCCCTCCGAGCTATCCACCGCCTAGAGTGCTAGACAGATAGCCCGCCACACGCACCCCATACGAGGCACCTCGAGAGCACCCCAGCCCCTACCCCGCAGACGGGGCGAATGCCCCGCGAGAGAGTCGCGCACATCTGGCAAATCGGACAGGGCAGACGAATCGGACGGGTCAGACCAGCCTGACTAGTCCGACCCGTCCGATTCGATGAGACGAGCGCAGAGATGCCCCGCTCGGGCGGTATGTCAGCGCACGATGCTAGAGGTCGCCACCCACACCCTTAAACTTCTCCACGAAGGCGGAGATGCGCTGTAGCACGGTCTGCTTCTTGGTGAGGTACTGGGGATTGAGCGGACTCATACGTGGCAGGATATCCGCCAGGTCTGTCCCGTTCTCGCTCGCATACTCTCGGCGGAGCGACAGGGCGATATACCGGCGTGCAGCCTCTGCACGGAGTCCCTCCTCCTCGATGAGCGTAGCTACCTCCTGGCACTTGATGCCCTGCGCATAGGCATAGAACGCCTCGAGAACGTCCGCCTTGTCCTCGAGAGCGTCGAGGTCTGCCCCATGGATGAAGTCTATGATAAGTCCTTCCTTCGCTCTATTGCCGACGCTGGCTCGGATGAGGCGACGCACGTCCTCGATGAGCTGAGTCTTGTCCTTGCCCGCTCGGTTGTGCTCATAGATCAGTCCGAGGATATAGTCCAGGTCGATCTCCTGCGAACGCAGTAGGTCGATCTCGAAGACCACGTCCGACCAATCCACCTGCTGTCGCTCGGGGCGCTCGCCCTCCTGCTCACGGCGGAGCCACTCGCGGATATTGTTATACTCCGAGCGGTAGTCCTGCACGAGGCGATCGGGTAGCACGTCCAGCGCCTTCATCTCCTCGAGCGTCTCCTGCGTCAGGAAATGCTGCTCTCGAAACGCCTCCAGGGCTGCCGCATCCGAGCGGTCTACACTCTGCAGGGCGCGGAGCTGGGCGAACTCGTCATAGTGCTGTAGAATATTCTCCATACGCAGGTACTCGCCGAAGAGCTTGACGAAAGCCTTCTTCTGCTCCTCTGTAGTAGCCGTCACTGGCTCGGGGAACTGCTCCCGCAGATCCTGCACCACGTCTACATACCCACGCACAGTACCGCTGAGGATGTCCTCGAAGCCCTCTAGATACTCGCGGTAGCTAAGCTCTGCCACGCCCCGCAGTACGGCAGAGAGACGTTTGTTCTTGTCCTCGACAGTATTGCCCAGGCGTGTGCTGGTGGTATCGAAGTCAGCGAAGAGTCCCTTAATATCATGCTCCGACTCGTAGCCCGTGGCAGACCCCTCGATGGCATCGAAGATGGTACGCAGGTCGGTATTGAGGTTGGGGTTGGTCGCGGCCCCGCTTACCACATTCGTGAATAGCTGGCTGGGGTAGATGAAGTAACCCTTGGTCTTGACGGCTTCGTCCCGTATCTCGGGCGTAATGACGCTATCGGGTAGCTCGGCATAATGCACGCTGTCATCGCCTGCCTCTATATAGGCAGTGAAATTCTCACTGATGAAGCGGTAGAAGAGCGTGCCGAGGACGAACTGCTCGAAGTCCCATCCGTCCACTGCCCCGCGCACCTCGTTGGCAATGCGCCATATCCCTGCCTGTAGCTCTGCTCTCTGTGCTGTACTTGTCATTGAGTGATTCGTTGTGATCTGATACGCAAAGACACTAAACCCCTTGGGAATCCCCCCCCGAGAGCCAAGCCCGATGCTCCGCATCGCCTGAGCCTGCCACCGCGCGCGACGAGTGAGTACCGCCCGCAGACAATGCCCCCTGCATCCCGCAGACAAATAGCCCCGCGCAGGCGGAGCTTCTTCGCCTTATCGGGCGAGACTTCTTCAGTTCACGTCGTGAACTGTACAGACCACGTCGTGAATTGTACAGACCACGACGTGAATTATACAGACCACGACGTGAACTGAAGTTTTATTCGGCGGGGCGGGGAATTTGCCTTGCGGGCAGGAGAGAAGTAAGACAGAGAGACAAAAAGACAAAGAAAGAGCAGGAGAGGGAGAGCGCAGAACGCTAGAGAGTGAAAAGTAAGACAGAGAGACAAAAAGACAAAGAGAGAGCAGGCGAGGGAGAGCGCAGAGCCTTAGAGGGCGGACACAGCGGACGGGTCAGACTGGCGGACTAGTCCGACAGAGCAGAAGCGCACGTGGCGGGAAGGGGCGAGGACGGAGGCAGAGAATTGCTACCTTTGCCCAAAGGCAAAACATCACCCAGCATCATGAAGCTAGATAAGGAATACCCCGCGACGCATTCGATGGCGACCGACTGGTTTGGCATCGACAGCGAAGGCAATGTGGCACTGATCGAGTTTGAGGACAACGGGGCAGTCCCTGCCCTCGTCGGCGAACAAGGATTTCAATCACTCGTATGGGAAGAACAACCCATGCGCAACCCTCAGACGGGCATGCTAGAGATCTCTCTCACACCCGACCAACTAGAGGGGTTGATCTCATGCTTCGAGTTTACGACCGAGCTACCCGAGGGGCATATCTGGAACGGGATATGGCGCATCGACATCAGCTACACGGCACTATTCTTGGAGACGATCCAGAGTGAGCGCATCCATTACGTAGTGCTGTCACAGGAGCAGGGGGTGTACTATGTCGATAATCTATGGAGCGAGGAGCACGGAGCTACGATCGAGAGGCTCCGAGGGGCTGAGTACATCCTTGGCTATGCCGAAGCTGAGCTGGAGCCTATAGCTGGTCGGGGACAGGCTCGGAGCTCGCTCGCTGAGCGCTACACCTCTATTCCCTACTACGTGTACACACAGGGCTATAGCGACCACCTGCTCTATCGTCTCAACCTCCCCGAGCACTGCATACAGGAAGGACAGATGTCCCAGGCATGGAGGGCGCGGGCGCTAAGACTGCCGTTCTCATTCGCGGAAGCCAGGACGATACAGATAGCCCGCCACTATCCCTCGGACTGGCTCTCGGGCAGGCATGAGGTCGAGACTGAGGAGCACCAGGGGCGGGAGTACCGCCCGATAGACCTTGCCGAGGGAGAGACCGCCTATGTGCTTACCTCATCCCTCCTGGCAGAGGAGTACAGCGAGACGGAGGTCAAGCAAACGCTTCAGCGGGACGACCTGCTCATCTGGCGGGCAGATCGGACGGGCTGTTTCTCGTTCACGCCTACGATCGCCGTGATTATGGGCATGAAGGATACCTACATCAGCGAGAGCCTGCCTAGCGAGCTGGTACACCACACTCTAGCAGTGAGCTATCTCCCATTCACCTACGAACTAGAGCGAGGCAGATGCTCGGACTGTCCGATACCGCAGAAGCCCCTACCCGACAAGGTCGAGGTGTATCGGCTCTTTGCGGATTACCTCGAGCGCGTCCTCGCGCATTACCGTCCGCACGTGCTGCTACTGCAGTCCGAGGCGCTGGAGGTGCTGGGGCAATGTCACCACACAGAGGCGGGGACGATCGAGCTATTCGGAGTGGTCTACCCCTTCTACCGATACGAAGAGGCGGAGGAACGCGTGGCGGAGATTCTCACCCTGGCGCGACAACCCTACCGCGGGACGACCGCACCTATCATACTACCTCAGGACGATGATCGAGATACTAGCCATTGACCTCTCGCGACGCTGTAGCAAGCAGTGCCACTTCTGCTACAATGGTAGCGACAGCACAGGCGACACCCTGTGGACACCGCAGGAGGTAATCGCCTTCGCACGCGACTGCATCGCTCACGGCACGCGCGCCGTCTCCCTCGGTGGAGGCGAACCGCTAGAGTACCCAGGCATCTATGACGTCATCGAAGCCCTGCGCCCGCATTGCTACCTAACGATGACGACCAACGGGCTACTGCTCGACAGCCCCGAGACGATGACACGCCTTGCGAGCTCCGCCCCCGACAAGGTGCATATCAGCATCCACTATCCCGAGCGAGCAAGCGAGGTAGAGCGCGTCGTGCGACAGATACGCATGCTTCAGACGACCAGCATCAAGCCCGGGGTCAATCTCCTCGTGACGACCGAGACGCTAGAGCCTGCCCGCACGGCATACAGCACCCTGCGGGAGATCCTTGCCCCCGATCAGATCATTCTCATCCCGCTCCGCTATGGGCGGACGCCTTCGCCTCGGGCGCTGAGCTTCGTGGCAGGCGGGAAGCCCTTTCAGAGTCCCTCGTGCATCCTCGGATGTCGTGCGCCCGAAGGGTTTTGCTCGGTCTCGTGGGATAAGCGGGTTGCCCGCTGTAGCTATTCGCCTGCGAAAACCCCGCTCCCTAGTCTCGACTATGCAGGCGTGTGCGCCGCCCTCGATGCTACGCGCTTTGCCTCCTGTAGCCCTGGCGAGCGAGAGCGCAGAGCAGGAGAGAAGTAAGACAGAGAGACAGAGAGACAAAAAGACAAAGAGAGAGCAGGCGAGGGAGAGCGCAGAGGTCACGAAGATTCTGTATCTTTGGAAGTAGAACTAACATCTTTAGATTATGGCAAGAGCGTCTACCAAGGCAGAGCTAATGTCAAGTGCAACGAAGCAGTTTGACAAACTTTGGGCTCTCATCGACAAACTAAGCAACGAATGCCAAACCGCAACATTCTCAGAAGCGGTTGCAATGACAGGGAAAGAGGCGCATTGGAGCCGAGACAAGAACCTGCGCGATGTGCTTATGCATCTCTACGAATGGCACCAGCTCTTTCTAAACTGGACAGAGGCAAACACCAATGGCAATCCCAGCCCCTTCCTTCCCGAGCCATACAACTGGCGTACCTATCCCGAGATGAATCAAGCCTTCTGGCTAAGCCATCAGAAGACGACGCTGGAGGAAGCCCAAACCAAGCTCTTCGAAAGCCATCGCTCAGTCATGGCACGGATCGATCATTTCTCTGACGAAGAGTTATTCACCAAAGGGCGACTCAGCTGGACTGGCACCTCTACCCTTGGCTCTTACTGCGTATCTGTAACCGCTAGCCATTACGACTGGGCAATCAAGAAAATCAAAGTACATATCCGTAGCTACAGCGGGGAATAGTTCCCCCTAGAACAGTGACGGCGCATACCTTTAGTCAGGTATGCGCCGTCACTGTTCTAGGGGTTCTCGGTGGTCGCTGGAGGGGCTAGTGCTCTGTAAGGGTGACGCTCGTCGGCATGAGGGTGACACGTCGCTCGCGATAGAGCGTGCCGATAGCCATCTTGAAGCTCTTCTTGCTGAGACCTGTCAGCCGTAGGACTTCGTC
>JBHACZ010000056.1:0-13178 GCA_041854825.1 Porphyromonas sp.
AGACTTGGTAGTTTAGGATCTAGTTTGGTCGATGGTTAGTGTGCTAGGCATTCTGACTACACTTCGTCAATATCGTATCTCTCATCTACGCGCTGGCTACCTCCCGAGAATGGGATGGTAGCCAGCGCTGTTTTTGTATATGCCTGCTTCATGTCATGCGCAGGTTTTCTTCTCGCTCTGTAGAGCCATTTATTTCGAGGTAGATGTACTCGCCACTCTGATGGATTTGGGAGAGGCGGTTTTTAGGCGAATAGAGGCGTTATTTCGCTTCGGTAGCATCTTCCTTCATCTCGAAGACTGCACGCGCTGTATTGCCTTCTATAAAGCTCGAAAATGAACTGAGCATTCAGCCCTAGCTACACGAGGGCAGAAGGCAAAAGAACCCTCCCCCATGCGACCTAGCAGGAAGCATGGGGGAGGGTTTTCGTTTTAAGGGAGAAGATCGCTCCGTCTAGTGGCGGATCTTGAAGCTACGTCCGTCGATAGAGACGATATAGCTGCCATGGGCGAGAGATACTCGGTACTGCTCGCTGGACTGACCTACGGAGACCGTCTGACCAGATAGGTCGATGAGACGAACGGTGCTATCGGCATATTCGGGTGCTAGCACGAGGACGAGGTCTGCACCATCGCTGTAGAAGTTGAAGCCCGAACCAACGCCGAGGAGATCGCTCGCAGGATTGGTACAGCCTGTGCCATCACCATCGGCAGCTACCGTCCAGCTCTTAGCTGTCGCGATAGAGGTCTTGCTCTTGGATGCTTCATTGGCAGTGGCAGTCTGCCCACGGTTCGATAGCGCTACGGGGAAGGTAGCCCCTACAGTGCTCTCTGCCCAGTAAGGTAGATCCTTGTAGATCTTGTCGAGGACGCAGGCTGAGAGACCACAGTCGGAGATGTCGAGG
Source organism: Porphyromonas sp. (assembly GCA_041854825.1). Taxonomy (GTDB): domain Bacteria; phylum Bacteroidota; class Bacteroidia; order Bacteroidales; family Porphyromonadaceae; genus Porphyromonas. Next base: position 903 of record JBHACZ010000056.1, read on the forward strand.
AAGTTGAGCGAGATCATGTCATTGGACATCTTGATCTCGGTGAGCGGATTCTGTTCGAGATACACCTGCTCGATCATCGGCATACGTGAGAGGTCAGCATAGGTTAGACCATTGCGAGAGGCAACGAGAAGCTTCAGTTCGCTCATGCGGATAGAGGGTGCGAAGGTCTTGAACTTGTTGCTTACGATGCGCAGGACGACGAGGTTGGGGATCTTCTCTAGGCTGAGCTCTGTGAGCTTATTGCCCTGCACATCGAGTTCCTCCAGCAGGGGCAGGTCGAGTGCGAGCGAGGTAAGCGATAGGTTCTTGGCATCAATCTCCACGAGGGCTTTGTTTGCCGAGAGGTCGAGGCTCGCGATGTCGCTATTGCCACGGATGGTTAGTGAGCGAAGTGCGGTATTGTGCGAGAGGTTGATGCTGCTTAGCTCGTTGAAAGCGAGGTTGAGGATATCCAGCTTCGTGAGGGCAGAGAGATCGATGTCCGTTAGCTCATTGCCGTAGAGGTCTACGTAGGTGAGGTCGGGCATTCCACTTAGACCTACCGAGGTGAGATGCTGCTCTGAGGCTACTAGGCGATTGAGCGCACCACGTACACGGACGGTGCTACCAGCGAGCTTACCATCGATCACAGAGATCGTGGTCTGGTTCTTCGTTACCTGCTCCTCTACCCATACGCCATTACCCCAGTCGATGAGGACGTTGTCACGGTCGCTATCTACCGTCTGGCGTAGCGATAGCTCGAAGTCTGACCCTACGGGAAGCTTGCTCGTCAGGCTGATCGTGCGGGACTCTACAGGGCGGAATCGTACGATGACCTTGGTGTCGCTCGTAAGCGTAAGACCGAGATCCGTGAGCGGAAGCTGGATCAGACCTCCGTTATCGCCAGGCACCTCCATGAAGATGCCTTGGAGCTCGTAGCCCTCTGCGGGCGTTGCCTTGACGTTGATGACGGTGTCGACCTTGTGGGTGCTGGACAGAGTCGTCAGTTCGTCTGTACCATAGAATAGTGCAGCTTCACCACCTTCGCTCACCTCTAGAGAGATCTGTGCAGAGGCGCAGCTCTCGGGCGTGCCGAAGTCAGCGTCCTTGTCTAGGTCAAACTTCCACGCTCGCTCTGTGAGCTCGGAGAAGTCTGCTCCGCGCCAGCTCGTCATAGAGAGGAAGATGTTGGTGTAGCCCGTAGGATTCTGACTTAGGTCGGGCAGTGTGGTGAAGAGGCTCGTTAGGGCACAAGCATCGAGGCGTGTGTGACGAATGTAGACACGCGTGATACGAAGTGTAGCCGAGAGATCGAGACCTGAGATCGAGGTCGTGTCGGCACGTAGGGTATGGAGGTAGCTATTGCGTGAGAGGTTGAGGTGGGTGATATTCTCATTCTTGCTCACACTGAGCGACTGTAGACGCGTCAGACGAGAGACATCGATGCGTGAGAGCTTGTTGCTCGAGACGTCTAGGCTCGTGATGTCGGTATTGCGAGAGATGTCTAGGGTCGAGAGCAGGTTGCTTGATAGGTCTACGGTCTTGAGCCAGTCATTATGCGAGAGGTTGAGTGAGAGCAGGAAGTTGCCCTTGGCATAGAGTTTCTCTAGTTTAGTTAGGCTAGATACGTCGAGCGTGCTGAAGCCGTTGCCATTGATATTGAGCTCCGTCAGTGCGGGAGTCTTGGCGAGGTCTAGCTCGAGCAAGGCATTGTTCTCTACATCGAGGACGCGCAGCGTAGGCAGACTGTTGGGGAGTGCGAGCGTAGGCAGGGTATTGCCTGCTAGCTTGAGCTGGCGTAGTACAGGATGGTTGCCGAGCGTTAGGCTGGCGAGCTCATTGCTTGGTAGCAATAGGTACTGCAGCTTGCTGAGGTGTGAGACACTGAGGGATGTCAGTTTGTTTTTGGACAGGTCTAGCTCCTGCAGGTTGGGTGCACCAGCGAGATCGAGGGTGTAGCAATGGCATTGCCGCGTGCTTCGATTTTTTCTAGAGCCGTCTGTCCTGTGATCTCGAGTGCGGTGATGTCATTCTTGGTGCCGTACTCGCTGGACATGTCGATGGTTCTAATGGCGCCGTGCAGGGTGATCACTTCGCCGGTACGTGTGCCAGAGAAGGTGTAGACGGTCTGGCTCCAGTTCGGCGTGCCAGCTACTTGATTGCCATCGCCCCAGTCGACTTTGACGGTAGCTCCCGATGCGGGCGTGACGCTGAGCGACAGGCTGGCAGTGGCAGAGCTATGGAGCTTGATCACGGGTGTAGTCTCTTGTGCCCAGGTGGTGAGAGAGCAAAGCAGGAGCGCTACGATAGAGAGTAGATTTTTCTTCATCATTTCTCGATTTACTACTAGTGAAACAGATATAAAACTGCGAAAGTCCCCCTGCGCAGGAAGGACTGGATGGTCGAAAAAATCAATCGTTTCGACAAAGATGTAGAAATAATTTTCCTACGTGATGCATTTTGGGTGATTTTTTTCTAGAACTTCCGCCGTTGCGCTCTGGGTCTGATTGGGAAAAGTGCTTGGCATAAATCAGAATTGAAGGCAATAGGGATCCTCCTCTACGCGTCATAATCCGTGGTGTCATGGTCTGTTTGTTGCCTTTGTTACCTAATCTAGGGCTTTAGTCTCGGACTTTTGAGACTTTCGTCTAGCTCAATGCGTAAAAACATTCATACATTCCTCCAAAGTGTGCCATGTGTATTGACCTTAAATAATTACATTTGTAGGCAATAAGGTATACATATACACTATCATCACTTAGGAATTATGGAAATTAGATCCACCTTGCGACTGCTCGGTCTGGGACTTGTCTCAGCCATCGGGCTATCGCTGACGAGTATTCCTGTACTCGCACAGGCTCAGATGCCTGCCCTTCCACCTCTGCCCCTAGACACTGCCCTTAGGCTGGGTACGCTGGACAATGGGCTTACCTACTTCATTCGTCACAACGCCCTGCCAGAGGGTCGTGCGCACTTCTACATCTCGCAGCGCGTAGGCTCGATGCAGGAGGAGGAGTCTCAGCGTGGACTCGCGCACTTCCTAGAGCATATGGCGTTCAACGGGACGAAGAATCTTCCTGGCAAGTCCATGATTAACTGGCTGGAGACTATCGGTGTGCGCTTCGGGTCCAACCTCAATGCCTACACGAGCTTCGACGAGACCGTGTACAACATCATGAATGCTCCCGTAGAGCGTAAGACGGTCATCGACTCCTGTGTGCTTATCCTGCGCGACTGGAGCAATGGCATTGCTCTCGAGGCAAAGGAAATCGATGCTGAGCGTGGCGTGATCCAGGAAGAATGGCGCTCGCGTGACAATGGTAACCTCCGTATCTACACGGAGCTCTTCCGCCGTGCTTTCCCTGGTCATCGCTATGGTGAACGCATGCCTATCGGGCTGATGGATGTGGTGCGCGGATTCAAGCACCAAGAGCTGCGTGACTACTATCATCGCTGGTACCGCCCCGACTTGCAGGCGGTGATCATCGTCGGAGATATCGACGTGGACTATGTAGAGTCTGTGATCAAGCGCACCTTCGCTGATGTACCCAAGCCAGTTAATCCCGTAGAGCGCACCTATGCTCCTGTAGAGGATCACGAAGGCATCATCTCGTTCGTGGGTACAGATCCAGAAGCCACGGGTACGATGGTATCGATCAACTTCAAGACTGATCCCTCTCCTCAAGCTCTGCGCGCCTCGCAGATGGGTATCGTGGAGGATTACATCAAGGCGGTAGCCACGTCTATGGCGCGCGAGCGCTTCTCTGACATAGTCAAGAAGCCTAACGCACCCTTCCTCGAGGCTAGTCTCTCGCTGAGCAATTTCCTCGTAGCGCAGACCAAGGACGCTATTAGCTTCACGGCTGTAGCTACGGATGGTGACTACCTACGCACCTTGCAGGCGCTGACTGCCGAGATGGAGCGCATTCGTCAGCACGGATTTACCGAGGGCGAGTACAAGCGTGCCGTGGCTGATCTGATGGTGGGCATCAAGGCGAAGTACAACGAGCGCAATAAGCGTCTCAATGGTGAGTTCGCCGAGGAATATTCTTCCTTCTTTACCCGCGGAGGCTACCTCACGGATATGGATACTTACTACCAGACGATGCAGCAGTTCTCTCAGATGATCCCTGTGGCAGCCATCAATCAGATGCTTACCCAGGTGCTTGGAGAGGACAATATCTTTCTTGCACTCACTGGTCCTGCCAAGGAAGGGATTACTTATCCTACCGAGGCGGAGCTACGTGATCAGTTCGTAGCTGCTCGTGCCGTAGCGGTAGAGCCTCATCGTGATGCGGTGAGTGATGAGAAGCTGATGAAGACCACGCCCAAGGCTGGTAAGGTGAAGAAAGTAGCCGAGGGGCAGAAGTATGGCACGACCGTATGGACACTCTCCAACGGCATCAAGGTCATCGTCAAGCCCACGGACTACAAGGATGACGAGATCCGCTTCTCTGCCTGCCGTCCTGGTGGTTATCTCCTCTACGCAGACAAGCATCCTCTAGAGGCGCGTTCTCTCAATGAGGTGATCAACCTCGGTGGTCTAGCAGACTTCGATGATAGCGCGCTGACGAAAGTATTGTCTGGTCGCATGGTGGAGGTAGAGCCTTCGTTCGACGAGACCTTCGAGAGTCTCAGCGGTAGCACTACGGTAGAGGATCTCGAGACGATGATGCAGCTCATTTACCTCAACTTCACTGCCAAGCGCAGTGATCGTCAAGCCTTCGAAGCTTATAAGGACAAGGCGAAGGGTATGATCAAGATCGCGGCAAGCAATCCTATGACAGCGCTACGCGATAGCATCGGAGCTTCTCTCTATCCTACCAATCCACTCGTGAAGTCTCTCACGGAGGCAGATGTCGATGCTCTGGACTACGAACGCATCATGTCGATCTACCGCGAGCGTTTCGGCGATGCCTCTGGCTTCCAGTTCGTATTCGTCGGCAACATTGATCCCGCTGTCCTCCGCCCTCTAGTAGAGACCTATATCGGTTCGCTTCCTGTCAATAAGAAGGCGAAGCACGTGGCTCCCGTGGACAAGATCTATCCCCTACGTAGTGGCGCGTTCACCAATCATTTTACCCTCAAGCTCGAGACACCCATGGGATTTGTCTTCGACTTCTTCTCTGGACAGCTCGCTTCGAACCAGCGCAATACACTCACGCTTCGCATCCTTGGTGAGATCCTTAACCAGATCTATACGGATACGCTCCGTGAAGAGGAAGGCGGTACCTACGGTGCTAGTGTGAATGGTTCTCTACATGTCGAGCCTAAGGGGCAGGCTACTCTGCAGGTTGCCTTCCAGACTGACCCAGCCAAGGCAGAATCCCTCAACGCGATCGTCTATCGCGAGCTCGATCGTCTAGAGAAGGAAGGCGTGCCAGCAGATAAATTCGACAAGGTCGTTGCCAATATGGACAAGGAGTTCGCTGAGAGTGTCAAGAAGAATGGCTACTGGCTCAGTACGATCTCCAACTACTTCTACCGCGATCTCGATAGTTATACGGACTATCTCACGACGCTCCGTGGCATACAGCCTTCGGATGTGCAGGCACTCCTCAAGGAGCTTCGCGCCCAGGGCAACCACATTGAGCTAATCATGCGTGCAGCCGAATAAAGCTCCCGCATCCTTACTCCCAATCTCCTCGCAGGGGGCGTGCCATAGCAATCGCTACGGCACGCCCCCTGCCTCATATCCTCGGATTCGGTGCTGGGGATTGTAGTGTCATTGCCCTCTCTAGGAGGTAGTTTTTCCTCTGTGTAGTTCCTCTCTTACGCTCGGATGTTGCGTTCTTCTAGAGCTTGATTTTGCCTTGATAGGGTCTCGCTTTTGGGCTTTCTTATCACCTTCCGAAAAATGGTAGATGTTTTTCGGGAAAAACATCGATGTTTTCCCCGAAAATGATAGAACTTTTTCCCGAAAAACATCCACCATTTTGCGCAAAAACATCCATCATTTTTCGCACATAGGTTGAGCGTTGGAAATCAATTGTATAGCGAGGTGATGCGGTAGGATCAGGAAGCCACCTAGGCGAATGGAGCTATGGCACGTGGTGTGCGTTCATCCTGGATATCATGTGGGGTAGGTGAATGCCTAAATAGTCCTAGGGCAGACTGATTACTTGAAAGCAGGGCCTTAATAAGCGCCGTGCCTGCATCGTCCCGTAGGGCGATGCAGGCACGGCTGTAGAGGGATATTCGTCGCAGGGACTATCCGAAGTCGTCGAAGTAAAGAGATGAACGCTCTACGCCGAGATTCTCAAGCATACCCTTGACGGCATTCGCCATAGGACCAGGTCCGCACATGTAGTACTCGATGTCCTCGGGAGCATCGTGCTTCGCAAGATAATTGTCGAGGATGACCTGGTGGATGAAGCCAACGTAGCCGTCCCAGTTGTCCTCTGGCTGTGGATCAGAGAGGGCGATGTGGAACTTGAAGTTGGGGAAGTTGCGCTCGATCTCGCGGAAGTCTTCTTCGTAGAAGATTTCCTTCTTGCTACGTGCACCATACCAGTAGCTCACCTTGCGGCCAGTCTTGACCGTATTGAAGAGGTGAAGGATCTGAGCACGGAGAGGAGCCATACCAGCACCACCACCGATGTAGAGCATTTCGTTCTCCGTCTCCTGGATGTGGAAGTCACCGTAGGGACCGCTCATCTTAACCTTGTCGCCTGGCTTGAGGCTGAAGATGTATGAAGATGAGATACCAGGGCTAACGTTCATCCACTTACCCGTAGCACGATCCATAGGAGGCGTAGCGATACGGACGTTGAGCGTGATGATGTTACCCTCGGCAGGATAGTTCGCCATCGAGTAAGCACGCACAGTCTCCTCGTCATTGCGACAAGTGAGGCTCCACATGTCGAACTTGTCCCAGTCTTCGCGGAACTTGTCCTCGATCACATAGTCGCTGTACTTGATGTCGTACTTAGGGATGGTGATCTGAGCGTAGCTACCGCTCTTGAAGTTCATCACTTCGCCCTCGGGGAGCTTCACGACGAATTCCTTGATGAAGGTAGATACATTGCGGTTTGAGATAACCTCGCACTCCCATTCCTTGACCCCGAAGACTTCTTCAGGTACCAGTACCTTCATATCTTCCTTGACCTTGGTCTGACAGGCTAGACGCCAGTGCTCCTTCTGCTCGCGACGGCTAAAGAAACCTTGCTCCGTGGGGAGGATCTCTCCACCACCTTCAGTCACACGACAGCGGCACTGACCACAGCTGCCACCACCACCGCAGGCAGAGGATAGGTAGATGTTTTGACCTTGGAGGGTAGAGAGGAGGGTACCACCGATGGGTACATCGGCATTCATCTCATCATTGACGTTGAGGCGTACATTGCCCGAGGGGACGAGCTTGCTCTTGGCTACGAGCAGGACCACCACTAGGATGAGGGTGATCAGCAGGAAGACGCCTACGCTTATTGCTATTATCATTTTTGTAGTCTATCGTCTAATAGTTGAACTTACATCTTCACGCCTGAGAAGCTGAGGAACGCCATACCCATCAGAGCTGTCACGATGAACGTGATGCCGAGACCGCGCAGAGGCTTGGGAATATCGCTGTACTGGAGTTTCTCACGGATAGCTGCCATACCTACGATGGCGAGCATCCAGCCGATACCAGAGCCGAAGCCATAGACGGTAGCCTCACCGACATTGACAAACTCGCGCTGCTGCATGAATAGTGATCCACCGAGGATCGCACAGTTCACAGCGATCAGCGGGAGGAAGATACCCAGCGAAGCGTATAGTGAAGGGCTGAATCGCTCTACAACCATCTCCACGAGCTGCACGAAGCTAGCTACGACAGCGATGAAGATAATGAGCGAGAGGAACGACAGATCATAGCTAGCATACTCAGCACCGAGCCATTCGAGGGCGCCTGCCTTGAAGATCTTCGTCTCCAGCATATAGTTGATGGGCAGTGTGCAGGTGAGGATGAATACTACAGCTAGCCCGAGACCGAAAGAAGTCTTCACATTCTTGGACACGGCCAAGAACGAACACATCCCTAGGTAATAGGCGAAGATCATGTTGTCCACGAAGATGGACTTGAAGAATAATGCTAATGATTCCATTCTACTAATCTATTTTATTGGGATGAGTGACTACTTCTCCTGAAGCTCTGGATCACGTGAACGCTGGATCCAGATAAGCACTGCTACGAGGATCAGCGACATAGGAGGCAGGATCATCAGACCATTATTGACATACCCCATTTCATACACCGACTGGGGGATGACCTGGAAGCCAAAGATCTGACCCGTACCGAAGAGCTCACGGAAGAAACCTACGGCTACGAGCACGAGACCATAGCCTAGACCATTGCCGATACCATCGAGGAAGCTCTCCCAGGGCTTATTGCCTAGAGCGAACGCCTCGAGGCGACCCATGAGGATACAGTTCGTGATGATCAGCCCGATGAATACCGATAGCTGCTTGCTCACGTCGTAGGCGAAAGCCTTGAGGACTTCACTCACGAGCGTTACGAGCGTAGCTACGACTACGAGCTGCACGATGATACGAATACGCCCAGGGATCGTCTTGCGGATGAGTGACACGATGACATTGGCGAAAGCTACTACGACCGTCACAGCGAGTGCCATCACGATAGAAGGCTCTAGCTTTACCGTCACGGCCAGCGCAGAGCAGATACCCAGCATCTGTACGAGTACTGGATTGTTCTTGCCCAGAGGACTCGTCAGGAGTTCCTGATTCTTTTTGCTAAAGAGAGACATATCTTATTGGGCGTTATATTTAGTTAGGAAATTCTGATATGGAGCGAGAGAATTCTCTATCATAGCGTGTACACCATCACTGGTCAGCGTACCACCAGAGATACCATCTACATAGTCCTGGTCAGCGAGCTTGGTACCCTTCTTGACCACGGCGATACTCTTGAAAGTACCTTCCTTGAAGATCTGCTTGCCGACAAAGAGATTTGCAAAGTCTGCGGTAGATATCTCAGCACCGAGACCTGGTGTCTCACCCTTGTTGCCGAAGTCTACGCCTAGGACTGTAGAGCGGTCTGCTGCATCGATAGAGATGAAGCCCCAGATAGGACCCCAGAGACCAGCACCATTCATAGGCAGGATGATAGCATCCTTGTCGCCCATCTTGGCGAGGTAAACAGGTAGACGAGAGTAATCCTTGCTCTTGAAGGCAAACTCAGTGTTGAGCTTGAAGGCTTCGTTGTCCGTCAGCTGATCTCCGCTGAAGGTATTTAGGACGTCGCCTGCTTCATTCACGAGTAGCTCGGCAGTGATCGTAGCTTTGTAGGTATTGCCGACCTCTGCTGCTGCGGGAGTCTGACCTACAGAGCGCAGGATCTGCTGCATCTTGTCGACTCTCTCATTCTCCTGCTGTGCTGGACGGAGTACCGTAGCTGCTCCAGCTAGGAGAATAGCTGCCACCACCACCATGATGGAGGCATATATAATCGTATATGAATTCTTGTCTGTATTCATTGCCTTATAGTATTAAGCTTGATTAAGCTTGAGCCTTGCTACGAGCTAGACGGCGAGAGACGTTGCGCTCTACTACGACGTAGTCGATGAGCGGTGCGAATGTATTCATCAGCAGGATGGCGAGCATCATACCTTCTGGATAACCAGCGTTGAGTACGCGGATGAATACTGTCATGACCCCGATGAGGAAGCCGTAGATCCACTTGCCTGTCTCTGTGCGTGCTGCTGTCACTGGGTCGGTAGCCATGAACACAATACCGAAAGCGAAGCCACCATACACGAGATGTGCTAGAGGCGACACCATCATCTGAGGCGTAGCACCGATAGCATTGAAGAGAAGTGCCATCACTACGACACCAGCCACGCCAGACACCATGATCTTGTAGCTAGCGATACCCGTCCAGATGAGGAAGAGTGCGCCGAAGATGATCGCCAGCGTGCTCACTTCGCCGATAGAGCCTGGGAGGAAGCCGAGGAAGGCATTCCAGATATGCTCCATATCATTGAGTGGCGCGACGGTCGCTGTGTCCTTGGCCGCTGCGATGACACCCAGTGGCGTAGCACCAGAGAAGCCATCCACAGCTTCGCCTGCACCGAGACCGAACGTGTCGCCGAGGCGTACCCATACGCTATCTCCGCTCATTGCCGCAGGGTATGAGAAGAAGAGGAAGGCACGTGTCACGAGCGCAACGTTGAAAACGTTATAACCCGTACCACCGAATACTTCCTTGGCAAACACCACTGCGAAGGCAGTCGCTACAGCGATCATCCATAGCGGAGTCTCTACAGGGACGATCATAGGGATGAGCATACCCGTCACGAGGAAACCTTCTGCCACTTCGTGACCCTTCTTGCTGGCGATGACGAACTCGATCCCGAGACCCACACCGTAGGCAACGACGATCTTAGGTAGCATAGAGAGCGCACCGTAGAGGAACATTGCCCAGAATCCTGCCTCCTGACCGATAGCCAGGTAGTGCTGATAGCCGAGGTTGTACATCCCGAAGAGCAGAGCAGGCATCAGTGCCATCAGCACCATCGTCATCGTACGCTTGCTATCGATAGCATCGTGTACGTGCACACCGTTCTTGCTTGTGGTATTGGGAACGTAGAGGAAGGTCTCGAAGGCATCGAAGGCGGTGTGGAACGCCTCATACTTGCCGCCCTTCTGGAATGAAGGCTTGACCTTATCTATTAAGTTTCTTAGAGCTTTCAAAGTCTTATCCTTTATTATGGTGAGACATTAGTTCATTTCCTTGTACAGCTCATCGAGACCCTGACGAACGATCTGCTGCAGAGGCATCTTAGATGTGTCCACAAATTCGCAGAGGGAGAAGTCCTCGGGAGCTACTTCGTAGATACCGCGATTCTCCATGTCAGTGATGTTGAAGGCGATGATGCTCTTGAGCAGGTACTCGGGATAGATATCGAGAGGGAATACCTTGTCGTACTCTCCGCTCATGATCATCGCGCGAACGCCACCCTGCAAGCGAGCGTCCAGTACATATTCCTTCTTGCCTGGCGTGAGCCATGAGAAGAAGCTACGGCTCATAGAGAACTTGCCGAAGCCTGGTAGAGCCCATCCGAACATGTCATGCACATCGTCTCCCTCGGGGATAACGGTGATCTGATCACACTGGTAGCTCATATATTCGTGTCCTGCGCCGACCTGTACACCTGTGAGGACATCACCATCGATGATGCGCTCGTGCTCAGCCTTGGCTGCGAGACCAGCGGGGAACATTTCGCTGAAGCGAGCACCAGGTAGTACGTCTACATAACCGTGCTCACGGGCATCAGAGCCGGTAAGAGCGATCGTACGTGTATAGTCTACCTTGCCCGTAGTGAGGAAGCGACCGATCACAAGGAGGTCTGTGGCGCGGAGCGTCCATACGACTTCGTCCTTATTGACGGGCTTGATCTTGTTGATCAGCGTACCTACGAGACCTGCGGGGTGTGGACCAGCGATCTCGACACGCTCTACAGTCTTGATGCTGGGGAGGGTGCCTGGAGCTACACCGACATATACCTTACCGTCGGTTAGCTTGGTGAGGGCGTCGAGTGCAATCTGCAGTTCGGCTTCACGTCCCTGTGCGAGGAATGTAAAGTCTGGAGCAAGGGGTGCGGTGAAGTTCGCCGTCACGAAAATATCACGAGGAGCGATGGCAGGATTAGCAACGCGATCGTAAGGGCGCTGCTTGACGAAAGCGAATAGTCCGCTCTCGAGTAGAAGCGCGAGGATTGACTCACGCGTCTTTGCCGAGGCTACATCGAACTGCTTGTACGTCGTCTGGGCATCGGGACGGATCTCAATGCTTAGGAGCTTACGCTTGGCACCACGATTGATAGCTACGACCTCACCACTGACAGGGGACGTGAGCTTGAGCTCGGGCGCACCCTTGTGGTAGAGAATAGGAGCGCCTGCCTCGACTTTATCGCCCAGCCCTACGGCGAGCTTAGGCACGAGACCCACATAGTCGTCGGGGACAATGGCATAGACAGATCCAGCCTTAGTCCCGCTAAGCTTCGTTAGCGGGGCTTTACCCTTCAGATTCAGTGATAGGCCCTTCTTTATCGAAATAATATTTGCCATAACACTACTTAAAGATGGTTTTTTGTTGTGATTAAAATACCAGCAAATGTAGTGTTTTTTCTCCAATAAATACCTAATCCATGCTATACCAGCAGGGCTGACGCATTAAAAGCTGAGCACGGTAATTTGCTCGGGGGTGCTGCGACTAAGCTTCTTCTGCAGGCGAGGGATTGATAGCCCTGTTTTCTCCCTTAAATGCATCAAGATAAAGAGGTTAATCTTGAGGACAAC
>JBHACZ010000057.1:0-30387 GCA_041854825.1 Porphyromonas sp.
ATCGAAGCGCATCTGATAGCCGAAAGTGCTAAGCGTACCCGTCCCTGTGCGGTCACCCTTGAGCGTCCCCACCGTCCGAATATGCTCTAGCAAATCTAGATATTGTTTCATTGCCCTATCCTTTTGATCATCAAGGTCGCGCCTGACTTCGCTCATCCCTCGATAAGCCGAGTGTCTGGAGCTGTATGTGCGCGCCTTATCATCGACAAAGATACACAAAAGCCCCCAACCCCCTAGCCGAATCCTTCCACCTCTCCGTCTGGTCATAAGGCGTAGCGAGACATAAAAACACGCAGGAAGCAGAGGATACATGCACAGTGTCTAGGGGACATCCGCCTTCGCGTGCTAAATGCCTTCTTTCTAGCATCACGTGTCGTTGTCTTCCTTGCCTAAAACCCTGTCCTCTCTCTCCGAAATCCTGCCTTGCTCGCCCTGGTATCCTGCCTGCATCTCCACCCGCATCAGCTCTTCTCTGCCACGAGTACCTAGAGCTTTCCCGAAAACCTCCAGCGAACTTTCTGAAACCTAGGGAGTTTTTCTCCGAATCTCCTGTCAGAGTTTATAAGTATAGTACTATGCGCATACGAATACAGTACTATATTTATAGGAGTATAGTACTATACTCATATGCGCATAGTACTATACTTATAAACTCTGACGGGTGTTTTGGACAAACGAGCTAGGGCGTTGCACAAAAAACGCTGGGAGTTTTTGGGAAAAGCGTTGGGACATACTTTCGTGTAAAACCAATCGTTAATCTTGTTTCGTACAACGAGGCTTCTAGTTTGGGTCTCAGCTTTATTTTATCGCTCCACTTTTGAAGAATGATTGTTTGTTAGGTTTCTATGCCTTATAAGATGGTTATTTATATGTGTACTATTTGTGCGTTCAAATTCTTTTGTATATTTGCGGTGTTTGGTCAATTAAATTGTTAAGCAATAAACACAAGGAGAAAATTTCTAAAGCTATTATGCTATTCATTCGTATGTGTAGCAGCATGGGGATGCTCTAAGTCTCAAGACATCCTGCCTGTATCGGAAGAGACGTCGCAATTGGCAGTGGAAGCTTTTGTGAAAAGCAATCTAACCTATGCCAAGTCTGTGCTAGAGACTCGCCAAAGAGTAGAAGAACTCCTAGTTTGGGAGGCTTCGGAGCTAAGGAGTAGTACGCCAGAACAATTGGACGCAATGGCAGATACTCAGCTCAAGCAACTGAGAGAAGCGTCTTATGCGTTTCTACTAGAGCAAGGTTTCTCAGAAGTAGAAATAGCTGAAAATCTAGATCCTCAGAATGATCTAGCAGTGATTCTTGCAGCTCAATTAGTCCTAGAGGATAATTTGGGGTTGCCCAAAACAGAACTTCGTGGTTTTACTGCAGATGTGGGGGATTGTTTGCTAAGGGCATTTGGGGTAAAATCACTTCTTAAAGATCTAGGAACTTGGGGAATGGCTCGCATTGCATCCAGAAGCTTTCTGCTTCGTTTCGCTGGTGTCGCTGCTACAAGACTCGGCTTGGGTCCCATAGCGACTCTGATCACAACGGGACTATTTGTGGATTGCATGCTAGACAGGATGTCCGAACAAGTAATGAGAGATAGTGATAGACTTACAGAAGACTTGACAGTGAGCGAAACTCTCGCAAGGGCTATTTTGGATGCGAGTCGAGAAATAAATATAGGAAGTCAGACGTGGAAAGAGTATGGAGATCTGCTCCATGACCTAGACGACCAAGAACTGGATGAAGCCGGGGAGCCAGTGGAATATGCTTTTTAGAGAGTGGAATCTCGGTTCCGATTTGCAAACCCGCTATTTTGAATCTCGTACAGCCTCTGTAGGTGTATTAGTATAGAACTCTCTTATAATAAATAGAAATGGCGTTTTTGATAGGACTACTTATCGCAGGGGTGGGGCTGATCCTACTCTTGATCGGTCTTCACTACTGGTCTCCACCCAAGGACGAGGAGACACCAAGACAGCGTATATACCGCCAGATATATAAATGGCTGTGTCCGATCTTTGGACTAGGGATTATTGCCTGTGGTTGCTACTTCTATGTGGTAACCCTCATCGGTCGCTTGAATAATGACATTCCGCCGATGTACAAAGCAAGTCTGGAAATCGGTGATCTAATATTCGGTCTGCTCGTGGGAGTAATGTTTCTTCGTAAGGGCATTGCAGAGTGGAGAGATCCTGATTTAGAACTTAGTGCCCCGAAGGTGCGTAGGTATCGCCACCTAAGGAAGTGGGCTTATCTTATCGGAGGGCTGGCTGCTCTCGGTTATGGCATCTACGGGTTAATCAGTCGGGTTTTCTGACGATCGATAGACTAAGGATAATAAAGAATCTCCCCCGCATCAGCCTGCCCGTGGGCAGTGATGCGGGGGAGATTCGTATGGATATGCTTGGTGTGCTAGTACTCGTAAGCCGTCACGTCGGCAGGAGTGAAGGTGAGGCAGGCACCGAAGCGCTCAGCTTCTTCGACGGTAAGTTTGTACAGCTTGAGGATGCACTTGGCATTCTGGGCAGTATTGGTGTAAACCATCTCTTCGGGTTTGTCCGTGCGTGGTGCTTCCGTGTAGCCCTGCTGGCGAAGGAACTCACGATAGTAGTCACGCAGGAGTAGCTTCGAACTCTTCAGATCAATGAGGAGCGTGTAGGGCATGACGATTAGTTCGCTTTGGATAAGCTTCTTGTCTAGGTTGTATAGGTAGGATGAGATGAGATAGCCAGGATACTCCTTGGAGATCTTGCCGATATAGAAGTGCACCTCATTACCCGTAACCTTGTCAGTCGAAGAGCCACTTGCGGTAAATCCTCCCTCTAGGAGTCTCTTATTTAGGTCTGCGTGCGATTCGTTCCACTTAATGCTCGGAGCTAAGAAGCGTGAGAAAGTGATGTCTACAGCATCGATGTATAGACCTGTGGGGAGCTGATTGCCATTCTCTGAGTAATCGCCTACGACCGCGAAGACCTGTAGCGTGGTGTATTTACTTGTCGTGAAGTCGATGATGGGAGCATTAGTGCGACGTTTGCCCGTGGTCTCGAAGCCCTGGGTCTTCATATACTCGTAGAATGCGGGTGACTCTAGTAGATTAGCCTGTGCAGGCATCATGATGCGCTGGAAAGGAATGTAGACAATCTGAGGGAAGTTGGGATTGCCTGTCGCGGCAACGATGAAACCATTCTTCTCGTCCATCTGTGTCTGATGGCCTCGTGCCTCCTCCCACTTCTTGTATTCGCTTAGCTCGCTGTACGTGCTGAGGATCGGCAAGATGTAGTTGACCTTGGCGGCTGTGACTGTAATGGTAGCCGTAGCCGTCTGACCGAGATAGGAGGCAGTGATCTGAACCTCCCCTGCTGACACACCAGTGACTAGACCTGTCGCGTCTACCGTAGCCACCTCATTGCTGGCAGAGCTCCATGTGGCAGTGACGAATTTGCCTGCAAGGGTAGCTCTGAGTTGATCGGTCTTCCCAGCCTCGACGGAGAGTGAGGCGGGTGTAATGGTCAGAGTACCCTGCGAAGTAGTAGGGTCTGCGGGGTTTACTGTTAGGGCGATGGATACAGACTGCCCTTCGTAGGAGGCGGTGAGTGTAGCTTTGCCGACCTTGAGCGGGTTGATGAGACCGCTCGTGACGATCGCAATGTCTGAGGGAGATACATTCCATGTGGGCGCGATGGCATTGTCTCCGTAGTAGACGATGATGCGGTCGGGCGTATCGCCTAGCTTGGTCGTCACCTCAGATACGGAGGCGCGGAGCGTTAGTTGGTCGTCCTTGCCGTTACAGCTTGATAGCGTGAGCAGAGATAGAAGGCTAAGCAGACAGAAGGTTAGCCCCTTGGAGTAAAATTGCTTCATTGACGCAGATCTCTATTGGAGGAAATCAGAATACATGTCAAGCCGTGCCGATATAGACTCCCAAGATATATCTGCAGGGCTATAGTCTCGTAGGAGTAAAAGTAAATTCTTTGGGTTAAATGTGTAAGCATTTTGGTGAATTTGGAAGAAAAAAGATCGCAAGGGGGCTGGCTTCCCGTAGATAAATGTACTTGGGCTTAGATAGGAGTTAGTTCAACGTACGGAGAGCTGTAGAGCAAGGTGCGAGCGTGAAGCGTGTGGAGCTCTGCGCCAGTGGTGCATCGCGTAGAGACCGAGGGAGAGGCTGCGCGAGAGCCTAGCGTCGAGCGTGGCGGAGAGACGTAGCCCCTGCCCGTAAGCGAAGGTACTAACCCATTGACGTGAGAGGCGGATCTCGGGGAGATAGAGCCTGTCGTCCCACTGATCGACGCTATAATAGTAGAGTGACGAGCGCAGGCGTAGCCATTCGCATGGAGCATATGACCCTCGCAGTCCTAGGGCATAGCTGAGGCGCGAGGCGTCTTGTCGCTTGAGGTCTAGCGAATGGGAGAGACTGATCTGAGGCGAGAGACTGAAGGTGCCGAGGCGAGCGTCATAGCCGAGGGTGTATCGGTGGCTCTGTGCCTGGTCGGTGCGCCTCGTGATGCTTGCGCTGAGCCGAAGAGTATGCTCCAAACCGATTGAATAGGCGAGCGTGGAGCGCAGGCGAAAGCCTTCGCCTCGAGCAAGGCTTCCACGTGGCTGTATCGAGTGGTAGAGATCGCCCTCAGCAGAGATGGTGAGCCTACGTATGAGGGACGGGAGGATGGTCGCCATCGAGAGACCGATCTCGTTGCCTGCACGGCGGTAGTGGGTATAGCTCTGGGCATGATAGTTCCAGTAGGTAGGATCTATGTAGCGCAGGGCAAGTTGCCATTCGCCGAGGTCGTCACTCCGCAGTCCGAGACGTTGTAGGACAGCCCAGGCACCTTGGTAGCTGCGGGCGACCTCTCCGCTGGCAAAGGCATTGCCTCGACGGCTTTGGTATCCGTAGCTTAGACTAAGTCCGCCGTAGGTGCCTAGGCTGTCTAGGTCGGAGATGGTGGATGCTCCCGTGGCGTGCCGTAGCTGATAGCCACCCCATCGTCCGCCTAGGGCAGAGAGCGCGAGCCTTAGCCTGCGGTGTGTGAAGGCAAGCTGTGTGCCGAGGAGCTGGCTCGGTACAGCACCACGCCTAGACCAGTCGCGCTCGGTACGTCTAAGCCCTGTGTCATCGAGAGCGTAGATGAGGTGGGTGGCGGTGTCTATTCGTCCGTCCATCGTACGCCACGAGCCGAAGGCGGACAGCTCCCATCGTCCGAGATCGAAGCTTAGAGCGATGCCACGAGAGAAATCGCTTTCGGTCGATCCAGCCACGGGGCGAATGCCTTCGGTCGTACGTCCGAGCGAGCCGAGTAGCGTCCGAGGGCTATACCCTTGGCGGATTAGAAGCCCTTCGCCCCAGTGGATGCGGTAGTCACCTAGGACGGCCTGGCGGATGATGCCTACCCTGCGGGTAGAGAGATGCCCCGAGTAGCTGTCGAAGCCCCGATGCGCTCCGTGATGCCATGGCTCGTAGCTGTCCTTCTGCATAGCGATCATGGCAGAGAGCTTGCTCATCGAGGTCCATCGCCAGCGTAGATCTAGGCTCTCGGGGCTACCGATATAGGTGCTTCGTAGCCTGTCTGGGTCGATCGGACGGGTGAAAAGGAGGTCAGCGTGCCAGCGTCCGCGCTCTAGCAGAGTGCTTAGCCGAGGTGTGGCGGGAAGGCTCTGCGGGTCAAGGTAAAGCAAGGGCATATAGATGGAGGTCACTTCGTCCGTCCAGCCTGGGATCATCTTGAGATCGTAGAGGGAGGTGAAGCGTCCGTGATGGTTCGTGCGGTAAAGCATGAGCTGCTGAGCGAGGTATTCGTTGATGAGGGGGAAGGTAAGAAGTTCGTCCAGCGTGATGGAGTTGAGGTCTCGGGGAGCACGAGCGAGGTCATCATATTGCTCTAGAGCTAGCTCGGCAGAGGTGTTGTCTATGAGCATATCGGCAAGGAGTGCCTCTAGCCGTGTCTCAAGGATCTGACGCCCCTCGGCGATGCTTCGCTCATCTAGCCTCTGGGCATGCAACGCAGTGCCCGAGAGCATCAGCCCTAGGAGCAGTATGAGCGGATAGAGGAGCGTGGGTCGATCCATATCATTAGGTACAGAATACAAAAGGCTGGGCGAACCCAGCCTAGGAATGCCTACCCCTCGAGGAAGGCGTGTGAGCCTAGGTCGGTACTGACCTAAAGCAAAGATAAATATTCTACCTCAGGAGGCAAGGCATAACGGACGGATTAGATCAGATGTACCCGCTCGGCGGATACTTCGTCTGCGATGAAGAGGGATGCCAGTTCGCTAAATTTGTCCGCGCACTCGGTCGTGCGGTAGCTGATCTCTCCGCCCTGTGATAGACGAATGTTCATCTCGGGATGGCGCTCTAGATAGTCCGAGAGGGAACGGGCGACTAGTTCACCCTGTGAGATGAGCTGAATATGTGGCGGGAGGATGGCTTCGATCTTGGGACGTAGGAGCGGGTAGTGCGTACACGCCAGCACGATGGTATCGACCTCGGGGCTAGCGCCGAGGAGCTCCGAGATATATTTCTGGACGAAATAGTCCGCTCCGGGCGAATGACTCTCGCCATTCTCTACGAGGGGTACCCACATCGGGCAGGCCTTCTCGTGGACGTGCAGGGAGGGAAAGAGCTTATGGATCTCCATCTCATACGAATGAGCTGACACAGTCCCAGGCGTAGCAAGCACCCCGATATGTCCCGTGGTGGTACACGTACCCAGCGACTCCGCTGTGGGGCGGATGACACCTAGGACACGGCGGGTAGGATCTTCGCTCGTGGGCAGATAACGCTGCTGTATCTCGCGCAGAGCCTTAGCCGAAGCTGTATTACATGCTAGGATGACGAGCGGACAGCCTTGGTCGAAAAGATAGCGAACCGCCTCTAGAGTGAAGTCTCGGATCACATCGAAGGAGCGCGTCCCATAGGGCGAGCGTGCATTATCCCCGAGATAAATATAGTCGTACTGGGGAAGAAGGCGACGGATCTCCGAGAGAATCGTCAGCCCTCCGTACCCAGAGTCAAAGACGCCGATAGGTGCTGATGCCATGATGGTGTGGGAGAGAAGCTAATGACGTGAGATGGATAGGTGGGCGTGAATAGCACGTGCGGCAAGGACGCTCGTAGGTTCGTCCCCGAGGCGTGCACGTAGCTCCTCGATGGCGTGGAGCTGGGCGGAGCGTTCGCGGGAGTCCTCAAGCAGAGGCGTTAGCTCGCGGGTGGCAGAGCGTGGGGAGGCTTCGTGCCCGATGAGCTCGGGGACAGCCTCGTAGCCTAGCACGAGATTGACTAGAGAGAAGTACGGCACGGAGAAAAAGGTGTCGAAGATCCACCGCGCGAGCCTCTGCCCTCCCATACGATATAGGACGACCTGGGGTGTACCTATTAGCGCGGTCTCTAGAGTAGCCGTGCCAGAGGTCACGAGTGCGGCTCTACTCTCGGCGACGATGCGGAATGTCTCGCCAAACGAAAGCTCTACACCCTCCTCTCCCTCTAGGTAAGGGGCATAGTCCTTGGCTGTAAGTCCTGGTGCGCCTGCTATGACGATGCGCATTCGTCCGCGCAGAGAGGCGGTGGCACGGAGCATCGTGGGAAGATTGCCCGCAAGCTCTTGCCTACGACTACCTGCAAGTAGGGCTACCTGTGGGAGCTGTGGGAGGGATGCTCTGCGTATCTCACGGGTAGCATCCATCGAGGGGTTGCCGACGTAGGTCGTCCGTACACCACGGGTGGAGAAATACTCCTGCTCGAAGGGGAGGATCACCAGCAGTTCGTCCACATAACGGCGGAGCGTGCGGATCCTCCAGGG
Source organism: Porphyromonas sp. (assembly GCA_041854825.1). Lineage (GTDB taxonomy): Bacteria > Bacteroidota > Bacteroidia > Bacteroidales > Porphyromonadaceae > Porphyromonas. Next base: position 7,791 of record JBHACZ010000057.1, read on the forward strand.
TTTCCAAGCCCAGAGTTTCGGAGCGATGTAATAGATGATCGGGCACTCGGGTAGTTGCTTACGCACGAAAGGCAGGATGTACTCGAAATTGAACCCTGCGAAATCTACAGGAATGACCACATCTGGGCGGAAATCCAGTATTGCCTGCTGGATGGTGCGTGCTGCTCTGCGGATTGTTCCGAGGTTGCGCAGTACGGGAATGAGCCCCATGAAGGCGACCTCACCATAATGGACAAGAGGCGACGTCTCCGCCACCTCTGCCATAAGGTCTCCACCCATGAAGGCAAATGTTGCCTCAGGATCCTCAGCGCGTAGTGCTGTGATGAGCCTTGAGGCGTGTAGATCAGCCGAAGCTTCGCCTACGACGATGAAGTAACGCATACACTCGAGGTCTGTGCTAGGGAGGAATTAGATCGCCATATCCTGCAGAGCAGAGAGGGCGTGGTAGTCCGTCTGGTCAAGCATCAGAGGCGTGAGCGTAGCATAGCCCTCGCGTAGAAGCTCGACATCGGTCTCTCCACCACCATCATGGGGCAAAGCTTGCGATCCCTGCATCCAGTAGACTTCATGACCCCGCGCATTGCGGCTAGGCATCCACTCATTGACGAAGCGGCTCACACCTTGAGGGCAGAGCCGTAGTCCTCGGGGCTCAGACTTGGGGACGTTGAGCGAGAGGACGGTGCCACGGGGCTGAGGATTGTCTAGGACGAATCGTACCGTTCGCTCTACGTAGTCGAGTGCATGAGTGAAATCTGGTCGCTCAGCGACATCATCGATCGAGGTGGCTAGTGCCTGCACGCCAGCAATGACCGCCTCGCGTGCTGCCCCGAGCGTTCCCGAGTAATGCACACAGATGCCGTCATTGCTGCCGTGATTGATGCCCGAGACCACGAGATCTGGGGTATCCTCGCCCACGAGCTTAACGCCCAGGGCGAGCTTGACACAGTCCGCAGGCGTCCCCTCGACGCTGTAAATATCCAGTCCCTCCTCACTGTGGCGGTGCTTCATTCTCAGCGGTAGCGTAGTCGTAATAGCAGACGAATAGCCCGAGCGGGGGCCATCGGGTGCGATGATCGTTACTCTGCCGAGAGACATGAGGCGACGTGCGAGCTCCTGAATACCAGGGGCACGAAAGCCATCATCATTGCACAGGAGGAAGTGGGGACGCTTGCGTGTATTAGCCATTGGTCGTGTTGCCGTCGATAGCTAGTAGTCGGAGCTCGAAGCGCAGTGCCGAGTACGAAGGAATGCTTCCCTGAGCGGCAGAGCCATAGGCAAGGTACCAAGGGATTACGACGCTGACGCGGTCACCTACCTTCATGTTCTGGAGGGCAGCGGCAAATCCAGGTATTGTCCCAGATACAAGCCTGGGGCTCACTACTTCCTGATCGAAGTTGCTCTCGAAGAGTCCTTGCGTATTGTCCTTTGCCCAAGAGGTAAGGAGGTATCCGCGGTAGTGTACGCGTACATAGTCCGTCATGGCAGGTGATGCCGTTCCAGAGCCATGCTCTAGCCACTGCATATACACGAAAGCGTCATTGCCTACGAAGCCAGGTACGGTTACTTTCTGATACGCAGCATTCGTGGCGAAGGGTGCGAAGGCTTGTTCGCTGTCGTACCTACGTTGCTGAGATACGTCCACGTTTTCTGTACAGCTCACGAGGGTAAGTCCGACGAGAGCGATGGCAGCGAAGAGCTTGCGACTAACGGTCTTGATGCTCATACTAACTAAATGAAATAATGAATAATTTAGACTAGAGACCTAGGAAGTACGCACAGAGTAAGACGTGCTTCCTAGACATCTCGTTGGTTATGTCTGATTACTGAAGCTGGCGAAGGAGGGTCTTCATCGCTACGGCATTGCCGATGCGACTAGATAGCTCACTGATGGCGATACGCTCCTGCTCCATCGTGTCGCGGTGGCGGATCGTCACCGTGTCATCCTCCATCGTCTGGTGGTCTACCGTGATGCAGAATGGTGTGCCGATGGCATCCTGTCTGCGATAACGCTTACCGATAGAGTCCTTCTCATCGATCTGGCAATTGAAGTCGAGGCGCAGGTCTGCCACGATCTGGCGAGCCTTCTCGTCCAGCCCATCCTTACGCACGAGTGGCAGGACGGCTAGCTTGACGGGAGCCAGTGGAGCAGGCAGGCGTAGCACTACACGCGTGTCGCCACCCTCTAGAGTCTCCTCGCAGTATGAGCCGGTCATGAGACTGAGGAACATGCGGTCTACGCCGATAGATGTCTCCACGACGTAAGGCACATAGCTCTCTCCTAGCTCGGGATCGAAGTACTGAAGTTTCTTGCCACTGAACTCCTCATGACGCTTAAGGTCGAAGTCTGTACGGCTGTGGATCCCCTCTACTTCCTTGAAGCCAAAAGGCATCTCGAACTCGATGTCCGTCGCCGCATTGGCATAGTGGGCAAGCTTCTCGTGGTCGTGGAAACGATACTTGGCATCGCCTAGACCGAGAGCCTTGTGCCAAGCTAGGCGAGTAGCCTTCCACTTCTCAAACCACATCAGTTCCTCCCCAGGACGCACGAAGAACTGTAGCTCCATCTGCTCAAACTCACGCATGCGGAAGATGAACTGACGTGCCACGATCTCATTTCGGAATGCCTTACCGATCTGAGCGATCCCGAAGGGGATCTTCATGCGTCCAGACTTCTGCACGTTGAGATAGTTCACGAAGATACCCTGAGCTGTCTCGGGGCGAAGATATACCTTCATCGCACCCTCGGCAGTAGAACCCATCTCGGTGGCGAACATGAGGTTGAACTGGCGAACCTCCGTCCAGTTGCGCGAACCACTAATAGGGCATACGATCTCGCAGTCGATGATGATCTGGCGTAGATCCTCGAGGTTGCTGTCATTGAGCGCAGTGGCGAAGCGGCTGTGTACCTCGTCATAGCGGGCTTGATACTCGAGCACTCGAGCATTGGTCGCACGGAACTGTGCTTCGTCGAATGCTTCGCCGAAACGCTTAGCAGCCTTCGCCACTTCCTTGTCGATCTTTTCTTCGATCTTGGCTAGATGCTCTTCGATGAGGACGTCAGCGCGGTAACGCTTCTTGCTGTCCTTGTTGTCGATCAGTGGATCATTGAACGCATCGACGTGTCCAGAAGCCTTCCAAATCTTAGGATGCATGAAGATGGCGGAGTCAATACCCACGACATTATCGTTGAGCTGAGTCATTGCATCCCACCAGTAGCGCTTGATATTTGTCTTGAGTTCGCTACCGAGCTGTCCGTAGTCATAGACTGCCCCGAGGCCATCATATATCTCGGACGATGGGAATACGAAACCATATTCCTTGCAGTGCGAGACAACTTTCTTGAAGAGATCTTCCTGTTGAGCCATTATATATTTACAATAATCTAATTTACTTGTTTGTCGCAGAGCGTACTACCACTCTGATCCGAAGCGCAAAAATACACATTTCCCCATGATAATCCCCATTCGGCTCCCCTCGTGTGGTCAGAATTCATTGAGGTCGCCTCGTCACTGAGCAAACGAACTCACCTAGAACGCTCTATCGGATCTCCGAAAATGGTAGAACTTTTTGGAGAAAATGATAGGACTTTTCGGTGAAAATGATAGAACTTTTTCGGGGAAATGATAGAACTATTTGGGCAAAAAGGTCTATCATTTTGGGCAAAATCATAGAACTTTTTCTGGACGGCGATGGTAGGATTGTTTGTCTTTATTCTATCTGTCTTGTTCATAGCGGGTTGTCGAATGTCTCTCTGTGGGCGGGGAAGAGGTGAAACGAGCGTCCTGTGCCGATAACATTCGGCGCAGGACGCTCGTTGCTGTTGATCATTATGAGCTCGAGGGCTATCTATTTAGTCAATCCAATTGAATAGGGAGAGCTAAACGGTGGGCGAGAGGCCTAGCTTGGCGGCTTCGGAGAGCATTAGGGCATAGGCTGGTTCGTATTCATTGGGAATAATGCCGTCAAGGATCGCTTCCTTGATCGCTTCCTTAATGATCCCAATCTCTGCCGAAGGTCCGATGCCGAAGGTCTGCATAATAAGCTCGCCCCCGATAGGTGGCTGGAAATTGCGAATGCGATCCCGCTCCTCGAGGTCTTTGAGCTTTTGGCGGACGAGGACATAGTTGTCTAGATAACGCTTTACACGCTGAGGATTCTTGCTCGTGATATCAGCCTCGACGAGAAGCATGAGGTCATCAATGTCATCGCCAGCTTCGAAGATGAGGCGACGTACTGCAGAGTCCGTGACACCTTCGTCCACGAGTGTCGCAGGGCGCATGTGTAGCTCTACGAGTCGCTGGACATATTTGAGCTTATGATCTAGCGGAAGGCGTAGACGCTTGAATATCTTGGGGAGCATCTTCGCCCCGACGTAGTTGTGATTGTGAAAAGTCCATCCGAGACGTCCATCATATCGCTTGGTACGAGGCTTGCCGATGTCATGCAGGAGCGCAGACCAGAGGAGCCACAGGTCATTGTCTTGGCGAGGGCGAGCATTGAGTGTCTGAGCAAGGTTGTCCACGACTTTGTACGTATGGGTAAGATTGTCCTTATGCCCTATGCCGTCACGCGTTTCAGCCCCCTTAAGTTCGAGAAGCTCGGGGAAGACGAGCTTCATAAGTCCCGTCAGTTCGAATAGCTCCAGCCCGATGCTTGGGCGAGGTGAGAGCAGGATCTTGTTGAGCTCAGTGATGATGCGCTCGGCAGAGATGATCTCGATACGATGGGCATTGCGCCCGATAGCGGCGAAAGTATCCGAGTCTATGAAGAAACCCAGCTGCGAGGCGAAGCGAATAGCGCGCATCATGCGCAGTGGGTCATCACTGAAAGTAACGTCTGGGTCGCGAGGCGTACGGATAGTCAGTGCCTCCATGTCGGCAAGTCCGTCGAAGGGATCGACGAGTTCGCCGAAGCGATCAGCGTTGAGGCAAACAGCTAGAGCGTTGATGGTAAAGTCTCTGCGCTCCTGATCTTCCTCCAGTGTGCCGTCCTCGACGAAAGGTTTTCTGCTGTCGGGTGTGTAGCTCTCTCTACGAGCTCCGACGAACTCTATCTCTAGGTCGCCATGCTTGACCTGTGCGGTCCCGAAGCGAGCGAAGACTGATAGATGAGCACCTTTGCCGAGACGCTTGGCTACGGCACGAGCCAGCTCTATACCCTGCCCGACGGATACGATATCTATATCCTTGCTCGGACGATACAGGCATAGGTCGCGGACGTAGCCCCCCACGACGTAGGTTTCTAGTCCGAGTTCGTCTGCCACTTCACCGATGAGGCGAAAGGTAGGCGTGTCTACTTTGTCGTATATTATATCTTCGTCTATCATCTGTTTTTATATCTCAGTGGGCTTCATTACCCTGCGGGCAATGGTATCTATGACCTCTCGGTCTATAGCTGATGAAAATTTGCGGGCAAAGATACAGCCCGAGGCGTCTATCGCCTCTAGGTCAGACATCGTCAGCGTCTCAGGAGAGGAAGCTCCCTTAGCCCAGCGGGTATATCGATAATCTGAATTGCTCTGTCCGTCGCAGTAAAGTCTGTCCTTTGCTCCGTCTCCTAGCAGTAGTGTCTGGACGAAGATCTCGTCTGGGTTTCGCGTCCATCGGTATCTTTTGAGGATCTCGGAGGATCTATGGACTAGGGAGACTGCGAGGGCGTGCGTGATACTTATCCAGTTGGGACCTTTTGCTATAGCATCTTTGCGCCTTGCTCCGAGTAGTGCGTACAGACTGTCTGTGATGAGGAAGCGAAGCTTGGCTATTAATATGCTTGGGATACGTGGAAGTCCTTTCTCATAGCGCATGCCGAAATGGTAGCGCTCTACCTTGTAGCGCGCATCTGCTAGATGCTCTGGGCTATTCCAGTAGAAGACAAATTCTTGTCCTGCATTGAGTGCAAAGAAATCGTGTATCTCGTCTTGGCTCTTGATGGGAAGATCAGCTCCAGAGAGGAGGTGGTAATAGCTATACGCCCCGCGACCTGTCGCAGTCTCCATAAGCAATAGCTCGACTTGCATCAAGCTGCGATCTCCCCAGCGGGCATCAATGCGCTGGCTCGTGAAGATTACTGCTGAATGCTGAGCTTTAATCTGAGCCGAGTCAAAGTCTCTCCATTTCTTGTCGATGTGAATGAAGATGTCATTGCGAGGATCATCGAGCGTCCGCACCAGGGTCTGTAGCATGTACAGATCTCCGTGTGCCATGATCATATAGGCGTGTCTGTGGAGCATAGTCATTGTCGCCGTCTTAATGCTGAATACGTTCGATCCCGACGAAGTCTGTGGAGATCTCACCCATTGGGCCTGCTTGATCGTGCATGGCTGTATATATGCGGATGAAGTCTATCGCAGGGAGTGAAACGCTCTTCCCCGCCTGGTCTATCGCCCACGAAATGTCAAACGTAGAGCCATCTCCCGAGGCAATCATATCATCTACATAGCCCCAGCCTAGGGCGTATGCCACCCACAGAGACTGCTTTTTGTCAGGACTTAGCTCCTGCACGACATGAGACGGTAGCAGGGTACCGCTGAGTGTATAGCTGTCTCCCTCGATCCACTCGGGGAAGTAGCTTTGCTCGTGATACATGTTTTTGGGAATGTAGCCACTTTGTCCGCGAGAGTCCGTCCATCTGATATAGTTGAGGTCAGAGAGGTAGCTAAGCTCTTCACCGCCTGGCATAGGAGCCTTGTCCTTCTCGGGACGGGAGTAGGTGATGTTGTAGGGACGAATGACTCGTGCATCCGAATGGATGCTACCCGCGAGCTCATACCACTCATCGTCGTCGGGTTTGCCATTGCCGTTGGCATCATAAGCTACCTGCACGATGCCTGGTTCGCTGGACGTCGCTAGTCCTGGAGGATTGGGATTAGGGTTATACACTGCTTGCCATTCGATGGAGTTGCCCATGATTCGCAGGTCTCGTCCCTCAGTATTGGGGACGCGTTCGCTCAAGGCGATGGTGACATAGCCTCCGAAGCCACCAAGCGAAATGCCCATTCCGCTACGGAGTGCCTCCGTAGCACGGCGATTCATGGTGTCCTGCGTCGCATTCTTGTCCCACGCTGGGAGTTTATTGATGTGCTGACCGGGCGCAGGCCTGTAGTCAAGCACGCGTCCGATGAGTGAAATATTCTTCTGTGGAGGATCGATCGTAGGGTTCTCAAGGGGTGTGCGGTCATTGCTTCCGCATGCGGTGAGCAGTCCTAGGGCTAGAAGTATTCCAGCAGCTCGCAGTCGTTGGTATATATACGGAGTCATCGTGATTATTTGCCGAGTACGAAGATCGTTGGTTGCTTATGAATCGCGGGGATTTTGCCCTTCCATTGCCCGAGGCTACGGGTCTGTAGTAGACTATCGTCCGCAGTCAAGGCGCTAGCGATACATAGTCTAGTGGAGGGACGGCAGAGGCGAATGAGATCTCCTACCAGCTTTTCGTTGCGGTAGGGGGTCTCGATGAAGATCTGCGTCTCACCGAGGCTAATGGCACGGTGCTCTGCATCTCTGATAGCCTTGCTTCGTTCGGTCTCGTCGATGGGTAAATAGCCAAGAAAAGCAAACCGCTGTCCGTTAAATCCTGATCCCATCAGTGCCAGCAGTATGGACGAAGGCCCGATAAGTGGCTCCACTCTGATGCCACGTGCCTGTGCGATGGCGACGATGTCACTCCCTGGGTCGGCTACGGCAGGACAACCTGCTTCACTGATCACACCGATACTATGCCCCGCAGCCATAGGCGTGAGGTAAGAGGCGATCTCGTCTGGGGAAGTATGCTTGTTGAGCTCGTAGAATGTCAGCTCGTCGATCACGATCTCTGGGGCATTTGCTTTGAGAAATCTTCGTGCCGAGCGGATATTCTCCACGATGAAGTGGCGTAGCTCGCGTACGATCTCGCGATTGTACTCTGGCAGACAGCGCTCGTGTGGTACCTCGGCGAGAGGTACGGGGATGAGATATAGTGTAGGCTTACTCTTGTTCATTGGGTTTTAGTCCGTTTGATTCAGACGAGCTGTGCTCTCTGCGGGCATGTGCTCGTTTGATTCGCTGAGCGAGTAGCACAGTTTGCTCCATGAGAGGTAGCTCGGCACAAAGGTAAGGACTAAATTCCGAATGCTCGAGTTGCAGCTTAAGCAGATCCGTGCTCCACCATTTCCCCTCGATAGGTTGGCAATCGATCTGAAGGAGGTCTGGGCTCTCGATCTCCACTGCGAAGAGATAGACGAGTAGCTCCTGTCCTCCCTCCTCGGTATGGTATCTAAGGAGCTGGCGAGGTCTAGCGCGTCGCACGCCACAGAATCTCTGATCGATCATCTGCTGGGCTACCTCGATGGGGAGCGTGCCTTCGTAGAGCCAACTTCTGAAAGGCGTATCTAGATGAATCGTCTCTGTCTCGACAATGCCTTGCCCCCGCTCGAGGTAGATCATCCCATCGGTAAATGCCATTAGGCGTACTATGGGTAGTCGTCCCTCGGCTACGTCTGTGGCGCACGTCTCAGCGACACGCCCTACGACTTCGCCCGTCTCGGAGATGGTCGGGATCCAATGTTCTTCGGAGAGCTTGCGTCTGATCCAGCTCAGCTGTAGCAATTCGATGACGATGACCATCCATGCCCCGAAGGCTATGACCATCGTGATCACGCTCTTGACGAAATCACTCAGATGGACGAAGTATATTATGGGAAGCATGACTGCCAGCATGATAAGCGTCCAGATCAGGAGTTGCCTATCGAAGCGGATATACGCCTCGATGAGCGTCTGTCTACGTCTAGCCGTACAGCAACACACGGCTTCCTCATAACCAATGAGCTTCACACCGTGCCACCGCTTGTACATATAATATATAATATGCCCGATGGCGAACCATCCCAGCCACAGCATTTGGCTCGTGAGCCTACAGCAGCTACAGCTCGATACGAATGCGCTACTTATAGTAAATGCCAGCGCGAGCGCACCGAGCCTCATCAGCCCTGGCACACGTACCTCCAGCGTTCCCTCGTGGTGCATCATCCACAGGATGGGAATCAGCAGAATGCACAGAGCGGACACGGCATATCCTATTGGCATCGTCGCCAGCAGGATAAGCATTACTGGGAGTGCGAGCAGATCGACAGGCAAGAGGCTCACCATGATCAATGGTTTGCTTTGCTTGTCTGCGCTTGCGCCCTGCGTACTGTCAGACCTATGATGGCTATCTCGTCTAGTCACTATACTTTGTTGTCGATCGCGCTCTCCTGTGGTGAAGAGTGCGTTGTTTAGTCAAAACAAACCTTACCCTTAATAGTTCGGCTTGGGGCGTAGAATGACTCTGTAGAAAATGATAGAACTTTCTTGGCAAAAACATCGATGTTTTGCCTCAAAAAGTTCTATCATTTTCGGCAAAAACATCTATCATTTTCGGTAAAAACATCCATCATTTTGGGAGAAAAGTTCTATCATTTCTTTCGACTGGCTGGATACGGTTCTTGGATGCTGCCTTGTCTTAGGGCTAAAGTGCTGACCTCGTGGAGGGAGTAGCGGACGGATGGGTGGGACGAAAAGATGTATATTTGTGGAGATTATGAATCGGAATGGGAATATGCTCCTCGCAGAGGGGGTACTTGATAGCCTGGGCACTCTGTATGATAGATGGAGCGCTCGAGGTCTTGGCTTTGTGCGCGTGATGAGTGTGATGCTCTGTGTCGTGCTGGGCTGGCAGGCGATGCGGGCACAGGGGACAGAGTCCACTGGCGCACGGAGCGTTACTATATCGGGCTATGTGCTGGATAGAGAGCGGCAGCCTGTGCCACTGGCTAATGTGCGCATCGAGGGCAAAGACCTAGGCACGGTATCCAATGTCAAGGGGTACTATCAGTTCTCCACGCGCCCGACGACAGACAGTGTTACCCTAGTATTTAGCAGTATTGGGTACAAGACGAGCCGTCGCACGCTCCCCAGTCTCATGAGCAATCAGCGCATTACTGTAGAGCTGGGTGAGGACGAACTGCTCATTGACACCCTGCAGGTCGTTGCCCGCAGGGCGCAGGTTGCCCCCATCGAGCGTATTGATGCCAAGCATCTAGAGGTGAGTACAGGACCAACGGGCGGAGTAGAAGGCTTGGTCGGTACGATGACTGGCGTGGCGCAGAAGAACGAACTCAGCAGTCAATACACCGTGCGCGGAGGGAGCTTCGACGAAAACCTGGTTTATATCAATGGGGTCGAGGTCTATCGTCCACTCCTCATCCGCTCGGCAGAGCAGGAAGGCTTGAGCGCTGTCAATCCAGATATGACGGGAAGTCTGCTCTTCTCGGCTGGAGGTTTCGGTGCAGAGTATGGAGATAAGATCAGTTCGGTGCTGGATGTCCGCTATCGTCGCCCCGAACGTCTAGAGGGCTCTGCCGTGCTGGGCTTGCTAGAGAGCAAAGCATACGTCGGTAGCCGCCACGGCAAGCTACGTCAGACGACAGGCGTACGCTACAAGCGGGGAAACTCATTGCTCTCGACCCTCGATACAGATGCCGAGTACGATCCGCACTACTATGATGCCCAGACGAATATTACCTACACCCTCACGCCAGCTATAGAGCTTAGCCTGCTGGTGGGGATCAATGGCACGGACTATAGCTTCGTGCCACGGACACGCCAGACCTCTTTTGGCACGCTGAGCAATGCCAAGCAGCTGACCGTAGCCTTCGACGGGCGCGAGGAGGATAGCTTTCGCACCGTCCTCGGGGCACTATCCCTACAATGGGTACCGAACGCACGCCTACGCCATAGCCTGATGTACTCGGTCTACTCGAGCCGTGAGCGCGAGACGTACGATATCGCAGGCGAATATATCCTGAGCGATGCGATGGATAGTCAGATCTCGGGAGGCTCTTCGCCCCTAGATGATAGGACGAATGCCCTAGGCATTGGACGTAGCCGTTCGCACGGGCGCAACTATATGAATTATGGTATGCAGGCACTCGGATGGCGTAGCAACCTCGCGCTCGGGGACAGACATCAGCTACTCGTGGGAGCTGACGCACGCTTCGAACGCATTGAGGAGCGGGTGTCAGAGTGGGAAATGCGCGACTCGGTAGGCTACACCACGCCGATCAGTACAGAGATGCTGACAGCTCTGCGTTCGCTTCGGGGCGATCAGTCCCTCCGGGGTGCCAGGATCGTGGGGCTCGTCGAGGATCGCCTGCGCCTCAAACTCGATGCAGGCGAACTTGGGCTGAACCTTGGGCTACGCCTCGGCTGGTGGAGCTGGAGCGGTGAACTATATATGAGCCCTCGTGCCAGTATGAGCTTCCGCCCTGCGCGCCACGATGCCGTTACTTATCGCCTTGCTCTCGGGCTGTATCAGCAGGCTCCGTCCTACCGTGAGGTCAAGCGTGAGCTGACGAATGCAGCGGGTGAGGGGATCGTTGAGCTCAATAGCAATATCCGAAGCCAGAGCGCACTGATGGCACTCGTGGGGATGGACTATGACTTCGAGATGATCGGGCGTAAGTTCAAGTTCACGGGCGAGACCTATCTCAAGTATATCTCCCGCCTCAATCCCTATATGCAGGAGAATATTCGCCTGCGCTACCTAGGAGACAATGACGGCACTGCCTACATCGCGGGACTTGATGCCAAGCTCTACGGCGAATTCGTCGAGGGGATAGACTCGTGGATTAGTCTGTCTCTCCTTAAGGGAAGGCAACGCCTCACAGGACAGAGCGCGACGCCTCTGCCGAATGCTCCGAGCGTCAATCTGTCTGTCTTCTTCCAGGACTATTTCCCAGGCTTCAAACCCATCCGTCTGAGCCTGCGCGGGGTGTATTCCTCTGGGCTTCCCGTGGCATATCCAGGGCAGGGTTTCGGTGGACAGTCCTTTACTTCGTCTGCCTATCGTAGGGTGGATATCGGGATGACGTACCGCCTTACTCAGCGCGGCGATGGACGAGATCAACGCTGGTGGCGGGGCAACTTCGTCAAGTATATCGACCTCGGCATAGATGCCTTCAACCTCTTCGATATGCTCAATACGAGTAGCTACTACTGGATCACCGATGCCTACGGGCATAGCTACGCCGTGCCGAACTATCTCACCCGCCGTACCTGGAATGCTTATCTACGCATCGGGCTGTAGATCCATCCGCAGAGACAATATAATAGGGGAGCGTGACACCGTGTCACGCTCCCCTATACATTATTATATATGCTCTGAGGCGAAGGGCTAGCTCTCGGGAGCTGGCACGTAGCCCTCGGCAGGGTGAACGGGCTTGCCGATGAGCGTGGCACTCGTAGCACTCTCGACGAGAACGTCTACGAATTGACCTACGCGGTAGCCTTGCTTGTCGAAGACCACTACCTTGTTTTGCTGGGTACGTCCGAAGAGTTGCTCACGACTGCGCTTACTAAATCCCTCGACGAGTACCTCTACCACCGTGCCGACATCGCGCAGGTTGCTCTCGAGTGAGAGCTGATTTTGCAGATCGATCATTTCTGTTAGGCGGCGCACCTTGGTCTCTTCGGGGATATTGTCCTCTAGATGTTTGGCAGCGTAGGTGCCAGGGCGCTCGCTGTACTTGAACATAAACGAAGACGAGTACCCGACCTCGCGCATTAGCTGTAGTGTCTCCTGGAAGTCCTCCTCCGTCTCATCGTGAAATCCGCAGAATAGGTCGCTACTCAGAGCCACGTCAGGCATTGCTGCTCGGATGGCCTCCACGCGATTGAGATACCACTCGCGGGTATAGTTGCGCTTCATGAACTTGAGGATGCGGTTGCTTCCGCTCTGCGCAGGCAGGTGAATGTGCTTGCAGATATTGGGATAGGCAGCCATAGTGGCAATAGCCTTGTCGTCCATATCCTTGGGGTGGGGCGAAGTGAAGCGGATGCGCATCTCGGGGACTGCCTCTGCCACGGCAGAGAGTAGATCTCCGAAGTCCCATACACGTTCGCCATCGCTGTAGCGGTAGGAGTTCACGTTCTGCCCCAGGAGGGTTACCTCGCGGTAGTTCTTCTCCTTGAGGTCGATCACCTCACGTAGGATGCTGTCTATCTCACGGCTTCGCTCACGTCCACGGGTGTAGGGGACGATACAGTAGGTGCAGAAATTGTTGCACCCTCGCATAATAGATACGAAGCCTGAGATGTGTACACCACTCATCTTCAGTGGCATGACGTCTTTGTACGTTTCGCTCGTCGAGAGCTCTACGTTGATGGCGCGCTCACCGCGCTCCACTGCGCCGACGAGATTGGGCAGGTCGAGGTAGCTGTCGGGACCTACCACGAGATCCACGCCATGCTTGTCGATAAGTTCGTCCCTCACGCGCTCAGCCATACAGCCCAGTACGCCGATAGTGAGCTGACGGCGGTGCTTGCGCCGTAGGTCATTGTAATAGGTGAGGCGGTTGAGTACTTTCTGCTCGGCATTGTCTCTGACGGAGCAGGTATTGATGAATATGGCATCCGCCTCCTCGGGATTCTCCGTGAGGTGGAATCCGTCCATCTGCATGATGGAGGCGACCACCTCGCTGTCAGCTACATTCATCTGGCAACCGTAGGTCTCGATATAGAGACTGCGGTCTGCTACGGGTCTGGCGGATTTAGAGTCCGCTGTCTGTCGTTCGCTCATTGTGTTTATATCGTTTGTTGTGTCACGAGAGATTGTCCCATTTTTAGGACTAAAAATTTGGTAGGGATATTTATTTGTAGTACTTTTGCTCTTGGAAATGTAAGATTTTCATAGTTAAGGTTTTGGTTAAATAGGTTGGAGCTGGCTGGGAAGTCCGCTCCTTTCTTTTATCTATCCGTCCGTAACTAGAGAATCTTATCTGTAATCCTTCGTCTCTCTCAACTAAAATCCCTACCTTTGGGCGCGTAAAAGTACTAATTCTTACTGAGACCGTTGGCTTTGCCGTGGTCTCTCTGTGGCTGGACACAGGATAGGATAAGGCATATTCGTACAATCAACATAAAGATTATGGCATTGAAGTTTATCACTGCTGATGAAGCCGCTGCTTTCGTGCAGCACAATGACAATGTGGGTTTCAGTGGCTTTACGCCTGCTGGCTGCCCCAAGGTAGTAACCGAAGCGCTTGCTCGTCGTGCCGAAGCGGAGCATGCTGCGGGACGAGAGTTCAAGATCGGTATGTTCACTGGCGCTAGCACTGGTCCTCACCTCGATGGTGCTCTAGCGAAAGCTGGCGCTGTGAAGTTTCGCACGCCCTACCAGTCCAATAAGGATATGCGCAATGCTATCAATGCGGGCGATGCAGCTTACTTCGATATGCACCTCTCGATGCTTGCCCAGGAGATCCGCTACGGCTTCCTCGGTCCAGTCAATGTAGCTATCGTGGAGGCTGCTGACATCACAGAGGACGGAGAGATCGTACCTACGAGTGGTGTAGGTATTACTCCTACGATCTGTCGCCTAGCCGACAAGATCATCATTGAGCTCAATGATCGTCATCCGAAGGAAATCCGTGGTATGCACGATATTGCAGAGCCACTCGATCCTCCCTACCGTCTCGACCTCGGGATCAATAAGCCCGACGATCGTGTAGGTAAGCCTTTCATCAAAGTAGACCCTGCCAAGATCGTAGGGGTGGTACGTACCAGCGAGCCTAACGATGAGAGCGAATTTGCTCCTCTCGACGATGTGACCAAGGCTATCGGTGACAACGTAACGAAGTTCCTCGTTGCCGAGATGAAGGCAGGACGTATCCCTGCAGAGTTCCTTCCCCTGCAGAGCGGTGTGGGTAATGTAGCCAATGCTGTACTCGCTGCTCTCGGTGATAGCAAGGACATCCCCGACTTCAACGTCTACACGGAGGTGATCCAGGACGCTGTAATCGGTCTGATGAAGAAGGGTCGTGTGAAGTTCGCGTCTGGCTGTTCGCTCTCAGTGAGCCGTCCCGTGATCCAGGATATCTATGCCAACCTCGACTTCTTCAAGGATAAGGTGCTACTTCGTCCACAGGAATACTCAAACAATCCTGAGGTCGTGCGTCGTCTCGGAGTCATTGCCATTAATACTGCCCTCGAGGCGGATATCTTCGGCAATGTGAACTCTACTCACGTCAATGGTACGCGCATGATGAATGGTATCGGTGGCTCGGGAGACTTCACGCGTAGCGGTTATCTCTCTATCTTCATCACGCCCTCGACGGCGAAGGATGGTAAGATCAGTGCCTTCGTGCCTTTCGTCTCTCATATGGATCACAGCGAGCATTCGGTCAAGATCTTCGTCAGCGAATATGGTGTGGCTGACCTTCGTGGTAAGAGCCCTCGCCAGCGTGCCATCGAGATCATCGACAAGTGCGCACATCCTGACTATCGTCCCCTCCTGCATCAGTACCTTGAGCAAGGTATCGCAGGCCAGACGCCTCAGAGCCTAGACTCATGCTTCGCCTTCCACAAGGCAATCGCTGAGACTGGTGACATGCGCAACGCGAAGTTCTAGTTCGCATCCTCCCTCAGCCCTCCTCGAATGAGGGCAAACGACACCGCCCACGCCTGTCCGATCGGATAGGCGTGGGCGGTGTCGTTGCTTGTGATGAGGCTTACGCCTGACCGATGCGCTGGATGATGCGCTGAGCATGTGCCTTCGCTTCACCCTGTACGCGCTTGATATCTTCGTCGGTGCTGAGACCAGGGAGCGTGAGCAGACCGTGCGTGTACACCTGTTCCATCCACTGCATGCCCGTGAAGGTCGCACTGCTACGGAAGGGAGCCATTAGCTCAGCGATGGTACTTACCGTGCCATTCTGATAAGGCTCAGCCTGTCCGCCCGTCGTAACGGACATGATGAACTTCTTGCCCTGAAGAGCTGTGCCACCCTCTCCGTACGCGAAGCCATAGAGCAGGATGTCGTCCATCCACTTCTTGAGGATCGCGGGGATGCTATACCAGTAGATAGGGGTCTGAAATACGATGATGTCAGCACTCGTTAGGGCTGCTTGCTCAGCAGCCACGTCAAAAGCGTAGCTGGGATATAGGTCTCCGAGGCTACGAACCTCTACGTTCGCGCCGAAGTGTGCCTTCAGTTCGTTGAGGATAGTAGCGTTAGCGACTGAATGGGGCAGGTTGGGATGCCCTGAGATAACTAGGATTTTGCTCATATTCTTTTTCGGTTTTACTGCAATGATTGCACTCCTAGGACAATGCTTCGGGTCAAATTGTTCATCGCCCGTTACTCTTTTTTCTAATTCTCCTGCTTGTCCCCGCTCTGCTCTATCACGATGCTCTCGTGATGCTCCACCACAGGATCCATAATGTCCCACGGATTATCAATAAATAGTAGAGCTATTTCCCTATTACACCCACTCCTTTTTCTCATCACATCCATTCCGATCTATAAGTATAGTACTATATTCGTAATCGCATAGTACTTTACTCGTACGAATATAGTACTATATTTATATGAATACAGTACTTTCCGATTAAATGGTGATGCGACTATCGGCAGAAAACTCCTACCGATCGGCAGAAAAATATCGATGCTTTCGGGAACGGACAGGGGAGGTCTTGCCGAAGGATGTGGGCAAGTAGAGAGATGCGCGAGATCTCTGCGGTGTGGATGGGCTAGGAGAGGGGCGGAGGGCTAGGCGTGAGCAGGGCGGAGGCTTCGTAATGTGGGGGAATTGTCGTACCTTTGCGCCTAAATAATTGATATAAAGATAGAGAATGATAACAGTAACAGATCTAGCGATACAGTTCGGTAAGCGTGTGCTGTTCCAGGATGTGAATCTAAAGTTCACCCCTGGCAACTGCTATGGTATCATCGGTGCCAATGGCGCAGGGAAGTCTACCCTCCTGCGTGCCATCAGCGGAGTCATCGATCCCACACGTGGCACGATCGGGCTAGGACCAGGCGAACGTCTCTCGGTACTGAGCCAGGACCACTTCGCTTTCGACGAATACACGGTAATGGACACCGTGCTGATGGGACATACCATCCTGTGGGCAATCATGGAAGAGAAGAATGCCCTGTATGCTAAGCCTGACTTCAGCGATGAGGACGGTAACCGCGTCGCCGAGCTCGAAGATAAATTCGCAGAGATGGAAGGGTGGAATGCAGAGAGCGATGCGGCAATGCTCCTCAGTGGTCTCGGCATCAAGGAAGCCCTCCACTATAAATATATGAATGAGCTGAGCGGTAAGGAGAAGGTGCGCGTCCTGCTAGCGCGTGCGCTCTTCGGTAAGCCCGACAACCTCCTGCTCGACGAGCCTACCAATGACCTTGACCTCGAGACGGTGGCTTGGCTGGAGAATTACCTCAGCGAATGCGAACAGACGGTACTCGTGGTGAGCCACGACCGTCACTTCCTCGACTCTGTATGTACCCACACGGTGGACATTGACTTCGGTCGCGTACAGCAGTTCGCAGGTAACTATAGCTTCTGGTACGAATCTAGCCAGCTCGCTCTGCGTCAGCAGCAACAGCAGAATAAGAAGGCTGAGGAGAAGCGTAAGGAGCTGGAGGAGTTCATCCGCCGATTTTCTGCCAACGTGGCCAAGAGTAAGCAGACGACGAGCCGTAAGAAGATGCTTGAGAAGCTCAATGTCGAGGAGATCAAGGCTTCGAGCCGTCGTTATCCAGGTATCATCTTCACGCCCGACCGCGACCCAGGCAACAAGATCCTGGAGGTTAAGGGTCTGACAGCTCGTGCAGATGACGGGACGCTTCTATTCAAGGATCTGAACTTCAACGTGGAGAAGAATGACAAGATCGTCTTCATCAGTCGCGATCCTCGTGCGATGACCGCTCTCTTCCAGATCATCAATGGCGAGCAGAAGGCAGACGAAGGCACTTATGAGTGGGGTCAGACCATCACCGAAGCCTACCTGCCTCTAGATAATACTGCCTTTTTCAATACGGATATGAATCTCGTCGAGTGGCTGTCGCAGTTTGCTACCGATACCAACGAGGTTTATCTCAAGGGCTTCCTCGGTCGTATGCTATTCTCTGGTGAGGAGATCCTCAAGAGCGCAAGCGTCCTCTCCGGAGGTGAGAAGATGCGCTGTATGATCTCGCGTATGATGATGAAGAATGCCAATACGCTGGTGCTGGATAGCCCCACGAACCACCTCGACCTCGAGAGTATTCAGGCATTCAATAATACGCTCAAGACCTACAAGGGTAATGTCCTCTTCACGAGCCATGACCACGAGTTCATCCAGACCGTAGCCAATCGCATCATCGAGCTTACGCCTGGTGGCACGATCGACAAGATCATGGACTACGACGACTACATCACGGATGCGACTGTAGCGGCACTCAAGGAGAAGTTTTACGCCTAAGCCCTAGACGTAGCAGCAGACATTTTAGCCAAGGCATAGAGACCCTCTCGCGCATCTTCCTATGGGGTAGGGCGTGAACAGGAGTCTCTATGCCTTGTTATTATATACAGATATAAGATTACTACCCAGACGAATAATGAATAGCAAAGTCAAGTCAGATTACGAGATAATGGCTCCCGTCGGCTCCTATGAGTCTCTGATGGCAGCTATAGGCGCAGGCGCAGACTCCGTGTACTTCGGTATCGAGGGACTGAACATGCGCTCCAAGAGTGCGAACAACTTCACGACCGAAGACCTCTACCGCATCGCCGAGATCTGTCGCGAGCACGGTGTCAAGAGTTACCTCACCGTCAATACGATCATCTATGACGAGGATCTAGAGCTCATGCGGCAGATCATCGATGCAGCCCGCGATGCACAGGTATCAGCGATCATCGCAGCCGATGTAGCGCCTATGCTCTATGCCCGCAGTGTAGGGGTGGAGGTGCATCTATCTACCCAGCTCAATATTACGAATGTCGAGGCGCTGCGCTTCTATGCTCAGTTCGCCGACGTCGTCGTGCTGGCTCGTGAGCTCAATATGGATCAGGTGGCGAAGATTCACCGCGCGATCCTGGAGGAACCTATCTTAGGTCCTGCTGGAGAGCCCATCCGTATCGAGATGTTTGCCCACGGTGCGCTGTGTATGGCGGTATCTGGCAAGTGCTACATCAGCCTGCATGAGCAGAATAAGAGTGCCAATCGTGGTAGCTGCTCGCAGGTATGCCGTCGCTCCTTCGAGGTACACGACAAGCAGAGCGGTACGGTGCTGGAGGTGGATAACCAGTATATCATGTCGCCCAAGGATCTTAAGACGATCCATTTCCTCAACAAGATGCTGGATTCAGGCGTGCGTGTCCTCAAGATCGAGGGACGTGCCCGTGGCCCCGAATATGTGGATGCTGTGGTGCGTGCCTATCGTGAGGCAGTCGATGCTTACTGCGCAGGCGAATACAACGAGACGGCAGTCGAGAGATGGGATACGCGTCTGGGCGAAGTATTCAATCGTGGCTTCTGGGATGGGTACTATCTCGGTCAGCGCGTAGGCGAATGGACGCCAAACTATGGCTCGTCTGCCACGAAGCAGAAAGTTAATGTCGGTAAGGTGACGAAGTACTTTAGCAAGCTGGGCGTGGCTGAGATTCAGATCGAGAGCGGAGCCCTGACGTTAGGGCAGGAGATCCTCATCACGGGTGGGACGACTGGTATCGTTCGCTTCGAGGTGCCAGAGATCCGTCTAGAGCTTGATCCCGTAGAGCGTGCAGAGAAGGGGCAACTGTGCTCTGTGCCTGTGCCCAGCAAGGTGCGTCCTGGTGACCGCGTGTACCTCTTCGTCGATCGCTTCCAGGAGCAGTAAGCTCGAGACCTATAGGGAGAAGTGCGAGAAGCTTCCTCCCTGTCGCTGAGGAGCTCCCTCCCGTCAGCGAGAGTCATCGTCTCTCGCTCTGTATTCAAGCAGGAAATTTGTCCCCGAGTGGGCAAGTTTCCTGCTTTGCTATGAGAGGGTGGGGGTAGAGATCCTTCAGGAGAAGACGGAAAGCCGCCGTATGCCCGAAGGCGATACGACAGCTCCTTCTGTCTAAGGTTGAGAAAGAGATTGATGATGTGTGGCTACACCTAGAGCGAAGCTACACAATGTTATTCACAGCATTTATTAGGAAGACTGGTACAAAGGTATGCGATACAAGGGTGCCTGTCACTATATCCGAAGGCTTAATTTATACCAGATCATATATTGTACATTTTGAGCTAAATGGGGGGGGGTAAAATGCTCTATTATAGCTCATTATGATTGATCTTTTGGGGCGATATTGAGGGGCTGCACTGACTATTCGTCGGTGCAGCCCCTCGGTATTGCTGTGCGCTCTAGTCGGATGCTCTACTTCGTGGAGCGGTTTACTCGGGCGTAGGTGGCAGGGGTAACGCCTTCTTGCTTCTTGAAGTTGCGCGTGAAGCTCTGATAAGAACCAAAGCCAACCTCGAGGGCGATCACTTGATGCTTCATGTCGGTCGAGAGGAGTAGGCGCTTTGCCTCACGCAGGCGATAGAGGTTGATGTAGTCGGGGACGCTACACTGCGCATACTGATTGATGATGCGTGAGAGGTAGCTACGATTCGTCCCCGCGATGGTGCAGAGCATCTCGAGCGATAGTGAGCTGTCGCGATAGCCTTGCTGTTCCTCCATGAAGGTGTGTAGTCTACGCAGGACATAGTCGGCAAGTTCTTCAGAGATGTCGCCTTCGCTTGGGTTGTCTGTGGAGAGATTTTCGTTGAGGCTTGCCTGAGGCTTGGTATCCTCGACCTCTGCGACTAGAGCCTCATGGGCAGGATCATTGGCATCGAGTGCGACGATGTCGATTACCTCTGCCTCCGAAGTCGAGGGGCTGGGCAATGTCGGTGGCGTTAGCCGTTCGAAGATTCGTCTAAGGATCTCCTGTTTGCGGGCAATGCGTTCTTGCAGACGTTTGGCTTTGCAACGCTGTAAGAGGTGTAGGCTTGCGCTGCCGATGAGCAGGAGTATCAGTGCGCCGAGGGCATAGCTGAGAGATTTTCGTTCGCGCTGTGACTGAATTTGACTTTCGCGGAGCTTGCAGGCATTGGCTATTTGGCGCTGTTCTTCTTCGAAGGAGCGGAATGTCACGGCATGGCTTCTAGCGTCTGCAAGCATCTGCTCCTGTAGGGCAGATATGCTGTCCTGCATTGCCATAGCTTTAGTATCATCATTTAGGAAGAGGTATCCGTCCTTGAGCTTCTGGAAGGCGTGTATGAATACCGGTGGCGTATGCATGATGCCTCCGCGGTCAGCCTCGATCCCCTCGAGCGTGCGCTTGATGTCACGTGCTACGAGGGCGCGATTGCGCTGAGCAATGGATAGTGATAGCCAGCTAGAGGGTAGAGCGCTGGAGTTCATACGCTGGCAGTGAATCCCCTTGCTGTATTCCTCGGCAATCCCTAGGTGCTGTCGTGCTAGATCGAGCTTTCCGAGATCGGTGTACATTCTACCCAGGTAGACGTGGGCTGAGTATCTACAGATCCTGGAGCCTTCACCGAGGATCTCTGCCTCGTGATCTATGATGTAGCGTGCTGTGGCGCTGAGTGCCTCGAAGTCCTTTTTGCGATACTGGACGGCAAGCACGCCTAGCTGTGCCTGTAGGTACATGATGGGATGCGCCTGCTCTTCGCCTTGCTTGACGGCGAAGGTTGCGGCTTGCTCATACATCTCGTCCGACATGGCTTGGTTGCCGACACCTAGATAAGCAGTGGCACGGCAGAGTGTGCTGGGGATGTATTTGCTCTGGAGGTGGGGATTGTCGAGGATGGTGCGGTACGAGAGCGCGCTATACTTGTCGATCGAGTCCGTCTGTCCAGCCATAATATACGCCTGTGTCATTAGCTCGGTCACTCCTATATATATAGTGGAGTCCTGGAGCGACAGGGGGCGAGGGATATGGTCGTAGGCGCAGAGAGCCGAGTAGCACGCCTCGAGCATGCGGGGCAGATCCTTCCTGTCGGCAGCCTCGATGCCTACATAGTACAGGTGTACCATGCGATAAGACTTGTGGTCGGGATATGTGGCGAGCTCAGGCATGGAGTCCATCTTGTGCAGGGACTCGCGGTATAGAGCGTGGTTGGAGTTGAAATACGCTGCTAATGTCCTGTATCTATAGAGGACTGCCTCAAGCGAATCGTCTTGGCTGGCGATGGCAAGCGCTAGTAGGCTGTCGCTGGTGGGTAGGAAGTTTCCTGGTCGGTCGTAGGCTAGAGCCGAGATGCTGTCTAGCGCACGTCGAGCCTCGAGATGAACTCCTCTGGACGCATGCGGAGCCGTCTGGGGCTCACCGCATCCAGCGAGTAAGAGTCCCAGTAGGCAAATGAGGGCAGAGCATACGCAGAGCCTAGACCGCCCATAGAGCATACTATACAAACGAGTCATTCCGAATAAACCAGGCAGTAATAATATAATGTCACGTGTAACGATGAAGAACACCGGTGGGGAGAGTTCTTCTGCGATCAAAGATAATTAAAATTGTCACAATGGTGTTATCCATAGCTAAATAATTTGAATGCGTGTGTGGGCTCTGATCTGTGGTAGCTAGATTCGGTGCATGCAGGCAGGGATTCTACTCTGGGAGTTTCCCTTCGTGAGCCTTGCACCAACTTTCCCTATCACGTTACCTTCTTTCTGTCCCAAGGTTTGGTATACGTATTCCAAGGCTTGGTACATATAAACCGAAGTTTGGGATATGTATTTCAAGGTTTGGGACAGAGCTTGGTTAGTTTATTTTGCGGTTTTGTTG
>JBHACZ010000058.1:0-6156 GCA_041854825.1 Porphyromonas sp.
AACATATGTTGCAAGGGCGATGAATAGGATGTCACACAATCTATATTTACAGCGGCCTAATACGCGTGGATCTGGGATAGTCTCGAAGTATTTCATGCTTACAAAGATAGCGCTTGTATTTTGATGCGGTTGCCCTGATGCCTCTAGATTAGCGTCCACCACAGAGGATGCCAAGTGTGCGGGGCATCCATCTGCGCATAGCGTAGTAGAGCCCTAGGCAGATCGCGAGCGTGATGCAGGGCGTGAGGAAGTAAGCGACGAGCATGCCCCAGCCATTGCTATAGAGTGGAGTGCGAGAGAAAAAGCCTTTGATCCACGACTCGATATATACGAGGTGTAGCGCATAGACGAAGAAGCATACGGGCACAAGTCGTATCATGAGCCCTGTCATGCGTGGAGATCGATCTAGATATGCATCCGCTAGTCCTATGAGGCTGATGATGCCGAGGGGAATGAAGATGTGCTCTAGCTGGTGTATGTCTGTGAAGAAGGGTGCTACGCCCAGCATGATCCACAGAGGAAGTGCAAACCGCCATAGTGGGCGGACATACCCGAGCAGTGTCTGACCCTCCATAGCGACGTATGCCCCGAGGCCAAAGTACACGATAGCTCCCGACGAGAGTACAGGGCTGATGCCAAGGTCTAGAGCATAGACGACAAGCAGGAGGCCCAGCATGACGAGTCGAGGTAGGTGTCTTAGGATGATGTAGTAGGCTGGAGTGAGGAGCGAGAGGCAAATGAGATCACGGAGATACCATAGGGGGAAGTCGACAGGCATCGTCAGCAGTTCCCACAGCGAATTGTTCTCTAGCATACTGTAATCGGAGGCTTCTACTCCTAGGCGCATGCTGATCTGACCTTTTAGGAAGATTAGCCCCATGTACAGGAAGTTCCATAGTAGGAAGGGCAAGAGGAGCGTGCTGGCTCGCTTGCGCATCTCTGATAGATAGCCCGCGGGACTCCACTGCTGACGAGAAGCGAAGAAGTAATATCCCGAGATGACGAAAAAGCACGGCACGACCATGCCGAATAGGCGATGAGACAGCAACTCGGAGATGAAGACATAAACATTGTAGTCTAACCTCCCCTCTACGAATGTAGCCATAGAGAAAGGTAGGACGTGAATGAAGAGCACTGCGAAAGTCAAGGGGAATCGAAGTGTACTAATTACCTTGGACTGTCGTGCTCGGAGCATCTCGGCAGAGGTAGGCGGGTTCATTGCTTTGAGATAGGGGCTGGGGCTTATGTAATTAGAGGGAATATCCACTCGCTGAGAGATAGATACTCCCTCTAATACTAGAGTGAGAGAAGGGCTGCTTACAGCTCTGCGGTAGCAGCGCGTCGTAGGACGAGCGCAGTGCGGGCAGGGATGTAGAGGCGCACCGTGCAGAGCTCGGTGTTATCTTCGCTGAGGGTGCAGGCAGTGTGATGGAGGATGGCAGGATCGACGTTGCCGTAGCCTCCGAAGGTAGGACTGTCTGTGTCGAGCACCGTGCTATATACACCACGAGGCAGGTGTAGCTCGTAGTCCACATGCGAAGCTGTGGGAGAGAAGTTGTACACGAAGAACAGATCTCCTCGGCTGTAGCAGAGGACTTGATCCTCCTCGTGCGTGTAGTGGTGGATCATGGGGCGTTCGGCGAAGTTGGGTTCCTCACGTAGGAGATCAACCATAGCCTTGTCCCAAGCACGTAGATCGCTATAGAGCAGGTCAGGATTGTCTGAGAGAGACCACTGGCGACGTGCGTAGTGATGCGACCAATCGTTGCCTGCACGGGGGAAGTCAATCCATTCGGGATGACCAAACTCATTTCCCATGAAGTTGAGATAGCCACCATTGGTAGTCGAGGCCGTAACGAGGCGGATGATCTTGTGCAGGGCAATAGCTCTGTCGATAGCTAGATTGCGGTCCTTGCGTGCCATATGCCAGTACATGTCGGCATCTGCCAGGCGGAAGATAAGGGTTTTGTCTCCCACGAGCGCCTGATCATGGCTCTCGACATAGCTGATCGTCCGTTCGTCTAGTCTGCGGTTGGTGATCTGATACCAGATTTCGCCAGGACTCCACTGCTCATCGGGCAGCTCCTTGGCGACGCGTGTCCAGAAGTCTGGGATATTCATCGAGAGACGATAGTCGAAGCCAAAACCTCCATCTTCAATAGGTGAAGCAAGACCAGGCATGCCGCTGACCTCCTCTGCTATAGTGATAGCCTCTGGGCGGATCTGATGAATCAGCTTATTGGCAATAGCTAGGTATGCCATAGCGTCGGCATCCTGATGACCATTGAAATAGTCTGCGTACGAGGTGAAGCTCTCGCCTAGTCCATGGCTATAGTAGAGCATCGACGAGACGCCATCGAAGCGGAAGCCGTCGAAGCGGAACTCTTCTAGCCAGTATTTACAGTTGGACAGCAGGAAGTGCATCACGTTGTTTCGTCCGTAGTCGAAGCACAGGGAGTCCCATGCTGGATGTTCACCGCGTGCCCCCTCGTGGAAGAAAAGCGTACGTGTGCCATCGTAGCGTCCGAGCCCTTCTACCTCATTCTTGACTGCGTGGCTGTGCACGAGATCCATGATGACGCGTATGCCGAGGCGGTGTGCCTCATCGATCAGTGCCTTGAGTTCTTCGGGTGTGCCAAATCGACTGCTAGGGGCGAAGAAGCTTGATACGTGATAGCCGAAAGATCCATAGTAGGGATGCTCCTGCACAGCCATCAGCTGGATGGCATTGTACCCGAGATCTGCCACGCGGGGCAGGATGTCGCGGGTGAACTCTGTCCAGGTACTGACCTTGCCCTCCTCACTACTCATGCCGACGTGGCACTCATAGATCAGCAGAGGCTGGTCATCTCTCGTGGGGCTCTGGTGCTGGAAGGTGAATGTCTCCTCTGGCGCCCATACTTGAGCACTGAAGATACCCGTCGTAGGATCCTGTACCACGCGACGCGTCCAGGCTGGGATACGCTCTCCGCTACCATTCGCCCAGACGACGAATAGACGATAGTGCTGACCATGACGGAGTGCGCCAGGGGCTAGTCTCAGCTCCCAGTCTCCATAGTCGTCTGTGCGTCCGAGCTGCCACACGCCCATGCGTTGCCAGTCATTGAATTCACCGATCAGATACACCTCCTTGGCTGCTGGGAGGAACTCGCGTAGGATCCAGCCTCCGCGTTCGTCACGGTGCAATCCATAGTGCAAGTGACCACTGGCAAACTCTACTAGGCTAATATCTCCTCCACGAGTGAGGGATCGCTCACGAGCGTGCGTGAATTCGTTTCTTTTTTTAATACGCTCCTCATATGGCCGAAGCCAAGGATCGTTCTCTGCTAGTCTCATCATAGTGGAAGAGATATTTAGTGTCTATATATTTCGATTACCGAATAGGAGTTTTCAGATTCATTATGAGGCAGGACGGGATACCTCCTTCGCGGAGGAATATCCGTTCGCTAGCCCTCTGCCACTCGTCGTAGCTAAGTACGATGAGCCCGTATCGCTCTGCTAGCGACTGTCCTGCTAGCTCCTCAGCAGAGACGAAGGTCTCAGTCGAGAGTAGCGTAGGGCATTGCTCGCGGGTAATGCTAGCCTCTGGGGCGAGTATAATGTCGAGACGTGCACCGTTGTTCTCTGCTAGCGTACGGGCATAGCAGAGTAGGCGCAGGTCGTTTTCGCTTGAAAGTTTGAGCAAGATATGCTGTGGGGGCGTGTAGCCTCTATTGAGCAGAATGCCTACAGAGCAAGGTGCGTGCTGAGTGAAGTACGCCATCTTGTCGCGTAGTAGTGTGTTGATCGACAGCAGGCTCTCGGTAGCAGAGAGCGAAAGCCCTCCTACGCGATTGGTGAGCGAGGCACGCATGGTGCTGGCTTCGTGGTCTGCTCCGCTAGAACCTAGGCGCAGGCCTGCCCCGACGATGAGCATCGTATAGCGTCCCTTGCGGAGCTTGTCGATGATCGCTGTCTCGACTTGATCGCTGATGATGTGCTCTGTCTCTACATTGTAACCACATGCCTCGGCAGTGCGTAGGAGTGGGTCGAAATTGTCGGAGTAATATGTGTCGGCATCGATCGTGCTGATATCCATGTCCGTGGTGATATGCACGGCGTTGAGCTGTGGTCGCTTCGCCCCACGGCGCAGAAGTTGGTCGCCGAGGTGCATCAAGGTAATCCCGGAGGCAGGACGACCGAACGAGAGCAGAGCCTTGTACCCGTCATCCGTGCGGACCTGTCGCGCCTCTTGACGGCGCTCATACAGCGCTTTGATGCGATTGATGAGCTGGATCATAGGCATCGTCATCACGGTAGTGATGACCGTCATCAGCACCAGCACCACATAGAGGCGTGGCGAGAGTATGCCCATCTCTAGCCCGATAGCGAGCACGACGAGCTCCATCAGCCCACGTGTGTTCATGAATGCCCCTAGATAGAGGCTATCGAGTGGACGAAGTCCCGTAGCACGTGCAGAGATATACGTACCACCTACCTTGCCCAGCACTGCCACGAGGGTAAATAGCCCGAGGAGCATCCACATCTCTGTCCCATCGATGAGTGCCATCTCGGTCTGTAGACCGCTGGAGACGAAAAAGAGTGGTAGGAAAAGCATCAGCGAGACGTCCTCGACCTTGTCGGTAATAATCTTGCGAAACGAAAGATCCTCCGGCATCACGAGCCCAAGGAGGAACGCTCCGAAGAGCGCGTGCATACTTAGTAGCTCCGTTACCCATGACGAGAGCAAAAGAAGGATGAAGATCACCCCCACAAGCGTGTGGCTGATGACCTCGGTATTGGTATAGACCTTACCTGCCACGCGGAAAAGTGGACGGATAACT
Organism: Porphyromonas sp.; assembly: GCA_041854825.1. Classification (GTDB taxonomy): domain Bacteria; phylum Bacteroidota; class Bacteroidia; order Bacteroidales; family Porphyromonadaceae; genus Porphyromonas. The sequence continues at coordinate 4,824 of JBHACZ010000058.1, forward strand.
CCGAACATGACGAGGAGATACAGGGCGAAAAATAGCACATTGTACCCAATGCTCGCGAGACTACCGCTCTGACTGATGGCGATAATCCCCGCAAGCATCATCCACGCTGTGATGTCGCTAGAGGCTGCAGTAGATAGAGCGAGCTTCCCCAGTGGCTTGCGCTGGAGTCCTTGCTCCTGTATGATGCGTGCCAGCACAGGGAAAGCCGTAATGCTCATCGCTATCCCTACGAAAAGCGAGAAGGCGAGGAAGGTCGTTTGCCCCGCTGCATATTCTTGATAGATATAGTAGCTGAGCGGGAGCGACAGCACGAACGGGAAGAATATCCCCACATGGCTGATCACCGTACTAGAGACAAACCGCCGACGGATATCCGATAGGCGTAGCTCCATCCCGATGACGAACATAAACAGGATAAGTCCGAAGTTGCTTAGGAGCTGGATGTTCCCCAGACTGCTCGCTGGGAATAGGCTATCGAATACCTCGGGAGCGAACCGCCCCAGGAGCGACGGACCCAGCATGATCCCTGCGCAGATCTCTCCGATGACGGCTGGTTGCCCGATTTTCTTGAATACCCACCCCACGAGGCGTACCGCCATGAGGATAACGAGGATTTGCAGGAGCAAAAGCCCTATACTGCTCGTTAGGTGATGCTCTACGCTCATCCGAAAAGTGGCGAAGGCGCTATCACTAGAGCCTGCGCCACTTGCCTCGGGAGCTATATCAAGAGTGCTGCCGAGATGGGTATAATAACCCACTGCACCCACGAATAGGAGCAGAAAGGCTATGTAGCAAACGAGCGACCAGTAGCTTTGTTTCCTTGCAGTCATCGAATCTGTGTAAGGCGAATAGATGCTAAATTCAAGCCCTAAAGGTACTAAAAAAGTCAGATACTGCCACGATTTCTCCCGCTCATTGAGCGTTCCTCGGCGAGCTCTCTAGCCTCCGCTCTCGCTCGTCCCATTCTGTCGCCTCTATTGCTCTAGGTGTCGTCCTTCCCCATTTCTTCCCTCTCCCTTTTCTCTACAGGCTTTCGGGCTAATATTATCCAGTAGAAAACACAAGATCTGGAGCAATAGGCTAATAGTCAAACGCTTGTCTCAGTGGATCGTTGTAGTAGGTAACGATTTAGAAATGAGCGAGGTGCTTAGATGTACCTTGTTCTGCATTAACGAAAGAACCCTCACTATTCCACTTGCAAAGGTAATACATTGCGAGGGAAAGTGAGCGTTTCTCTTGCCTTTTCTTCTTGGCAGTGAAAGAGAAAGTATCGGGTATGTTATTGTCCGAAGTCTGTTACCTCTTGGAGATACTGCCTTGTCTCATCACAATC
>JBHACZ010000059.1:0-11653 GCA_041854825.1 Porphyromonas sp.
CTCACCGAAGGACAATACATCAGTCCCTGAGTCATCCTACATCAGTCCCTGACTGATCCTACATCACCTAGGGAGTGATCTTAGCTCCCTTTTTCGCCGAATGCCGATGCCTTGATTCGCCTTGCCGAATCAAAGCCTTCTGCTTAGCCTCTCGGCTGGCACTATGGGCAAAGCATATGTCTTGAGAATATCGTACCTTTGTGCCAACGGACAAAGAAATATGATCAACAGAATACTTATTCGAACCCGCGTCTTGCAGGTAGCTTACGCCCATCTGCATCGCGACGAAATCAAACTTAGATCGGCTGAGGAGGATCTTGAGACCTGCCTAGAGCAAACCTACAACCTCTACCTCTACCTTCTATGCCTCCCCGTAGAACTTACTCGTTATTATAAGGACTTGACTGAGCGACGCAGTCAGAAGCATTTTGCCACCGAAGAAGAGCGCAAGCCCAATATGCGCCTGGCGAATAATCGCCTCGTGGCTCAGCTCGAGGCATGTGACCCACTCCAGACGTGGTACCACGGCTTCCCCCTCACATGGGAAACGCATCTCGAGCTACTGCGCCATCTCGTCGAGGAGATCCAGGCTAGTCCTACATATGCAGAGTATTTGGCTTCGGAGGATACATTCGAGAGCGACCGAAAGTTTTGGGTTCAGGTATTCCAGCGCATCCTCTCATCCGACAGCTATCTGGCGGCGACACTCGAGGAATCTAGCATTTACTGGGACGATGAGCTCACCCAGACCGAACGCTACGAATGCCAGAACGAACCACAATGGGAGCAAGTCGAGGAGACCATCGAAGCCGCTCGAGCTGCCGAGCTCTACACGCCCCAGCGACTGGAGAGCGGTAATGTCGAGGTAGTAAAGGCTTTCGTCATCAAGAGCCTTCGCCACGCTGCCGAGGGCGAACCATTCGCTTCCGCCCTACTGCCTCAGTATCGCGATGTCGAAGACCAAAAGTTCGCATCGCGCCTCCTGCATCAGCTCCTCGTCGGGCAAGATCGTCATCTAGAGCTCATCGACAAGCATATTCACGAGAGCTGGGAGCGCGAGCGTCTAGCTGACATGGACCTCCTCCTCCTACAGCTTGCCGTCGTCGAATTCCTCCACTTCCCCACGATCCCCACGCAGGTGACGATCAACGAATATGTGGAGCTGAGCAAGCACTATTCTACGCCCAAAAGCTCCGCCTTCGTCAATGGTATCCTCGATGCCATCGCCAAGACGCTCAAGGCAGAAGGGCGTATCCTCAAGCAATAAAACACAGCGTACTGCGCCAGGCTGGCAAAGCACGCTTAGTATAACAATCCAACCCAAACAATTTACAGTATGCATTCATTCCTTATGCAGGCTACTCAGGGCGAAGCGCCTTGGTGGCAGATGCCCCTCCTACTAGGAGCGATTTTCCTTATCATGTGGCTCTTCATGATCCGTCCACAGCAGAAGCGTCAGAAGGAAATCGAGCGTCGTCGCAACGAACTTCAGAAAGGTAGCCTTGCCGTAACCGCTGGCGGGATCTATGGCAAGATCAAGGAGGTAAACGAACATGACTTCATCCTAGAGATCGCCGACGGTGTGCGCATTCGTGTAGCCAAGTCTAGCGTTTTCGCAGCCGAGGAACAGAAGTAATCCCTCTTCATTCACAGGTACGTCCACTATATAATACGCCTTAGACCGATGAAACTAAAGCTCAAGCTCATTGACTCCAAGAAGCGTAAATCAACCAACCCTACAGGTCAGAGCCAACGCCGTAAAAGCATACTGCGTAGCTCTGGCCTGCGGACGTTCCTCGTATTCCTCATCCTGTCTTTTGCCTTCTGGCTCCTCCAGAGTATGCAGCGCGATGTCGTGCGTCGCATACACATTCCCATCTCCTACGACACACTGAGTGTCCATCAGTCTCTGACGGATCGCATTCCTGACTATCTCGAGCTCGAGATACGCGACAAAGGTATCGAGCACGTACGCTATGCCCTTAGTGAACCCGACACCATCCGCCTCAAGCTCTTCAAGGAGCACAAGCGTGACTACATCGGCATCTCTGCCAAAGCTCTAACCGAAGCCATCAATGGCCGTCTCTCTAGTTCGGCGCAGATACAGCAACAGTCCTTCCGTGAGATACGCATTGCCCTGCAGACACGTGCCAGCAAGCGTGTTCCTCTACGCCTAGCGCAGACGATCCGTCCTGCCAGTGGATTTGTGGTACTTGAGACCCGCCTTACCCCAGACAGCCTTACCATCTATGGCGAATACAATGCCATCGACACGATCAGCTTCATCCCCCTCACACCTCTAGACCTCGAGCGTCCACGCCAGTCCGTCTCAGCCACCGCTACTCCTGTACTTCCGCAGTCGGTCTATGCCAAGACCATGCCCGTGCAGATAGACATGACCATTGAGGAGCTGACGGAGCAGTCCTTCACACTCCCCTTGACTATCCTGGGTGCGCCTAGTGGCTATCGCCTTTCGCCTTTGCCCAGCTCTGCGACCGTCACGCTTACCTTACCTCGCTCCTACTACAGTCAGCTGATCAGTACAGACATAGAGCTAGCCGTTGATTATCAAGATGTGCAGGCGACCAATCTCTCACCCTCCTCCAGCACCACTACCTCTCAGCTCCTCGTACGCCTAATCCGCGCTCCCAAGTGGATCGTCAGCTACAGCATACAGCCCGAGGTCGTACAGTACGTCCTAGAGAAGGAGTAAGCGCAGTTACTCTATGTCCTCCTCTAACCTACCGAATACACTTCGCCCCTACACGCTCGGCATCACGGGTGGCATAGGTAGTGGTAAGAGTACAGTGTGCCGTATCTTCGCTACCCTAGGTATCCCGGTCTATGACACCGACAGCAGGGCAAAGCTTCTCTACGATACTGATCCCATACTCCGCTCAGAGATGACGAAGCTCTTCGGCGAAGGCATATATATAGGTACACAAATAGACCGCGCTCGCCTTAGCGCCATCATTTTCTCAGACAGCGAAGCCTTAGCACGTGTTACGGCACTGGTACATCCTGCCGTTAGGCGAGACATTCAGCACTGGCAAACCTGCCTTGCTCCCTATCATCCGCTCTGCATCATCGAGAGCGCATTGCTTCATTCTTCCCCTGCCTTGGGGGCGTTATGTGATAGTTCGCTTGCCGTCATCGCTAGCGAAGAGACCCGCATTGCCCGCGCTATGCGCCGTGACCAAACTGATCGCCAGGCAATACTCGCCCGTATGATAAAGCAGCTCCCCCAGTCCGAGATGCTCGCCCGTAGCACCTACACCATCACCTGCGACGATGCTTTTCCGCTTCTGCCTCAGATCGCCGGCCTCCTTGCCCGCCTCCCGCAGTAATGCCCCAGGCTCCCCCCTAAATAACACAATTTCGGCATAAGAAAGCAGCCTCGATATCCTCTTTTAACTTATTAATGAGGGACTTGCCCCTCTTGACTCTCTATATCTTTGGTTCCTATCGAGTAACTTCTAGGCTACTTCTCAGAAATAGTAGAACTTTTCCCCCAAAAAACATCGATCTTTTTCATCGAAAACATTGATGTTTTTGCCAGAAAAGTTCCATCATTTTTGGGAAGACTTGTATCTGTCTCTATAAGACATTTTGTGGATTTGTTCATATGTCTTCAGGAAAAGACTTAGGCGAATAACACGGAGCATCTACACATTCTTATGATAATCTCTTGTACACACATCTCTTTTCCAATTATATCAATGCCATGAGGTTGAATATCGACTATAATTATTATCGCTATCTTTGTGTCTATGAACAATAATCTATTTAGTAACAAAGTGCTGAGACGCAATGGAGCATAACGTACTTATTGCCTTTCTACTAACTCTTTTCGCAGGGCTAGCTACCGCAATCGGTGGACTCGTCGTGTGCTTTGCACGTCGCACAAACACCAAATTCCTATCGTTCTCGCTCGGTCTGTCCGCTGGAGTAATGATTTTAGTCTCTTTCGGAGAGTTTCTTGTAGTCTCACGCGAGATGCTCGTAGGGGAGATGGGAGAGACGCGGGGGCTTGGCGTCATGTGGTTGTGCTTTTTCGCAGGGATAGCGCTCATAGGGATCATCGATAGGCTGATACCCTCATTCGAGAATCCGCACGAAATACGGCCCGTGGAGGAAATGGACGCGCCCGTCGGCAAAGGTTCGAAGCTCATGCGTATGGGCATCCTAACAGCTTCGGCGATAGCTATCCACAATTTCCCGGAGGGTATCGCTACGCTTATTTCGGCTGTGGAGAACCCAGCGCTAGGTGTCGCCATCGCTATTGCCATAGCGATTCACAACATTCCCGAAGGCATCGCTGTGGCAGTCCCCATTTATCAATCCACGCAAAGCAAGCGCAAAGCATTTACGATGTCCCTACTCTCTGGGCTTGCGGAGCCTCTCGGCGCGATCGTTGCCTACCTCATACTCATGCCGTACCTCTCTCCCGTGCTGATGGGACAAATCTTCGCTATCGTAGCGGGGATTATGGTCTTCATCTCTCTAGACGAGCTACTGCCGGCAACTCATGCCTACGATGAGCACCATATAGCCATCTACGGACTTATTACAGGCATGGCAGTAATGGCGTTAAGCCTTGTCATCCTCGCCTAGAGACCTACGGCAAAGCCTGCCAATAGGCAATAGAAACCAATAGCAATGACCGAGCAACCAACAGCAGATACATATTAAGCATGAATGTACTTCTCATCGTCGATCCACAGATTGACTTTATCAGTGGCACGCTCCCCGTGCCAGGCGCTTCAGAGGCGATGGATCGTCTTGCCCAATGGATCGACCAGCATGCCGACACCTACGACGCCGTAGTAGTAACGATGGACCAGCACCCACTAGGTCACTGCAGCTTTGCCGAACAGGGTGGACCATGGCCTCCACACTGCGTACGCTATAGTCTAGGGGCAGCCATATATCCGCCCATACTAGAGGCTATCGGGGCGCAGGCACATACACGCGCGCTTCCCCTATTATTCGTCGAGAAAGCGACGTCTGTAGAGCAGGATGCGTATAGTGCATTTGCCTCGGAAGTGCCTCAGATCCTACAGGATGCACTGCATATTTATCTAGCTGGGCTTGCTGGTGACTTTTGCGTAGCTGCCACGCAGGCTGATCTTGAGCGTAGCATACCCAGCGAACGCATCACACGTCTTGAGCCCTGCATTGCCTACATTCAGCGCCCAGCCTAATGCAACACGATAAGAAGCCTAGAGCAGGCGAATACTTCCATCTCGCGCCTTATAATTGGAATTGCGCTCAGTCTCTTCACAAGTCTCAACAAGCCTTAACGGGGCTTACTGATGAAGAGATCGAGGCTCAGTACCGAAGTAAAGGAGGTGGGCGTGCCGAGGGCGGACTATGTGGAGCAATCTATGCGATGCGCTCGCTAGCTAGTAGCGACGAGGAAGCAGATAGGCTGACAGAGGCATTCGGTAGTACAGTGGGAAGACTGACCTGTGCTCAACTGCGGGATAGGTGTGGACGTTCGTGCCGTGAACTAGTAGAGCTTGCCGAAAGCCTTCTAATAGAGTCACAGCACACTATTCTAGAGTCGTCAAACAATTCAGATCAACAAGAAAATCAATGAAATACAAGATCATAGCACTCGACGTAGACGGGACACTAGTCGATCACACAGGCAAATTGACCGTAGAGGTACGTGACGCCCTCCTTCGTGCACAGCAGGAATACGGCATGCGCGTAGTCCTCGCCAGCGGGCGCCCTACTGCGGGACTAGTTGCGCTGGCTCGCGAGCTGGAGCTGGATAGGCACAGCGGATATATTATGCCCTACAACGGAGGTCGCGTGTACAATGTACGAGCGCTCTCTGCACCTATTTTCGTCCATGCCCTACCTGACGACGTCGTTCCTAAGCTCTACGCACTAAGCCGTGAGCACGGGGTAAGCATCTTGAGTTATAATGAAACAGAGTTGCTCAGTGAGGATATTGACAGCCCCTACGTACAAAAAGAGGTTGCTATCACCCAGATGCCAACGCGTAAGCTTACCAGCTTCGTTGATGAGGTGCCTGCATCACTGACAAAGTGCCTTATCGTCGGCTCGGCTGAGGAGATCGCTACGCTCGAACCCATAGCGAAGGAAGCTTTCCCAAGCGTAGTAGACGCCTTCCGCTCAGACCCGCATTTCCTCGAACTAGTACCCGCCGGGGTCAACAAAGGCGCGTCACTAGCTCGTCTATTGGAGCGACTAGACTACGATCGGGCTGAATTGATCGCTGTCGGAGATAGTTTTAACGATCTTGAGATGATCCAATACGCTGGTCTCGGCGTGGCAATGGCGAACGCGCATGAGGCTATTAAGTCCTGCGCAGATTACGTTACCAAGAGTAATGACGAGAACGGAGTGGCGCATCTACTACAGAAGCACGTCTTCTCAGCTCACGAAGACTCTCCCTACACCGTCGAAGAAGTTAATGCGCTATTTCCGAAGACGCTGATGGAAAGCCTCGGCATCCGTTGTACAGCCATTGCCAAAGGTTACGTCGCAGGCTCTATGCCCGTTGATCATCGTACAGGCCAGCCTCTCGGAGTCATCCACGGAGGTGCAAATCTAGCCTTCGCAGAGACACTCGCAGGTCTCGGCTCCGTAGCGCTCCTAGAGGAAGGCGAGATGCAAGTGGGTGCACAGGTTAGTGGCAACCACGTTTCATCCGCTGTCGTCGGTGATACTATGCGAGCTGAGGCGCGCATTATGCATAAAGGACGTAGCACCCACGTCTGGAGTGTGGAGATTTATTCGGAGCGCTCAGGCAAACTCATCCACACAGCACGCGTGCTCAACAGTATTCTCAAGCGTCGCTAACGTGCACGCCTAGTTACTATACGCCGACCTTAGGTTGTAGGCGTGCGGTCGCTAGGCATTTATACCTAACTCTATCCTCTAGACTATATTAGTATGTCCCTGTCACCCACTCGTATACTCTTCGTTTGTCTTGGCAACATTTGCCGATCACCTTCTGCAGAGGCTGTATTCCGCCATTACGTGGCAGAGGCTGGCTTATCCGAATTTTTCGCCATAGACTCTGCAGGCACGAGCGGACATCACGCGGGTGAACCCGCTGACGGACGCATGCGTGCCCACGCTGCACGCCGAGGCTACGACCTCACTTCCCGTAGCCGTCCGCTAACGTATGACGACTACTTTGATTACGATTATATAGTCGTGATGGATGACCGCAACCTTCGAGACGTGCTTGATAGGATGCCCGCACTAGAGTTGCGAGATAAGGTGACTAAGCTCACGGACTGGTGGGAGGACGCGCCTATTGACCACATACCAGATCCGTACTATGGTGGAGCTGAGGGCTTCGAGCATGTACTTGACCTCCTTGAGAAGTGTTGCCCAAGTCTTCTGAAGTCCATATCAGACAGTCGAGACTAGCCATTGCGAGAGCGCAGAGGATTCACTACCTTTGTGCGCATGAAATCGAGAACGAGCCGAGGGAAGACCGTAGATTACCACACAGCATCAGCGCAGTGGTCGGTCCTCTCTCGGCTCGTTGTAGGCTTAACTCATTAGATAACTACAATACGACGATGTCCCTCCTAAGATTTCGCGCCCTAGAGCTAGCCACTGGGCGCCGAGCTGTCCCCAGCAAGCCACACCCCGCTACAGTCTCCGAATACTACGCCGAGGCAGTCTTCACCCACGCAACGATGCGTCGCTATCTCAGCCGTGATGACTTCAAACGACTTAGCCAACACATCGACAAACATATTCCCATTGACCTACACCTGGCGGATCAAGTCGCCGCTGCAATGAAAATGTGGGCTATGGAACGCGGAGCCTCACACTACACGCACTGGTTCCAACCTCTAACGGACGGTACAGCGGAGAAGCACGACTCGTTCGCTACGATCAGCGAGATGGGAGGCATGATAGAGGAGTTTAGTGGCAAGCTTCTATCGCAGCAGGAGCCAGACGCTAGTAGCTTTCCCAATGGTGGACTTCGCAATACATTTGAGGCGCGAGGATACTCTGCGTGGGATCCATCCTCTCCTGCGTTCATTGTAGACGACACACTCTGTATCCCGACTGTCTTTGTTTCCTATACGGGCGAAGCACTGGACTTTAAGACTCCACTATTGCGAGCTCTAGACGCCGTAGATAAGGCTGCCAGTCGCGTAGTACGTTTCTTCAACCCCGAGGTGGAGCGTTGCACAACATTTCTTGGCTGGGAGCAAGAATACTTCCTTGTAGACGAAGCCCTCTACAATGCTCGCCCAGACCTATGCCTCACTGGGCGCACACTGATGGGACACGAGAGTGCGAAGAACCAGCAACTAGACGACCACTACTTCGGCTCTATACCTGAGCGCGTACAGGAGTTCATGAAGGATCTTGAGCGTGAGTGCTATCGCCTAAGCATCCCTATCAAGACACGCCACAATGAGTGTGCACCAAACCAGTTTGAGATAGCACCCATCTACGAGGAATGCAATCTAGCCAACGACCACAACATCCTGTTGATGAGTACGATGAAACGATTGGCTGGTCATCATAACTTCCGTGTGCTACTCCATGAGAAGCCCTACGAGGGCGTGAACGGATCGGGCAAGCACTGTAACTGGTCGATCGGCACTGACACTGGCGCCAACCTTTTCTCTCCAGGCAAGAACTCCCAGGAGAACCTCCGATTCATCGCCTTCATGGCCATTACCTTGATGGCAGTCTATCGCAACGACACGCTACTCAAAGCCAGCATTGCCTCTGCCACCAACCTGCATCGTCTCGGAGGTCACGAAGCTCCTCCCTCTATTATATCCTGCTTCCTCGGCACTGAAGTCAGCTCTGTGCTTGATCGCTTCCTAGAGAGCAGCAGCGAGGACGCCATCCTCATTGATGACAAAAAAGGCTTCCGCTTGGGTGTAGGCCAGATTCCGGAGCTTCTACTAGACAACACAGACCGCAACCGTACATCTTCATTTGCCTTCACGGGAAACAGATTCGAGTTTAGAGCCGTCGGATCCTCAGCTAACCCCGCCTGTGCGATGCTCAGCCTCTGCACCGCCCTCTCGTATGAGCTCAACAAATTCGCAGACGAAGTCGAGCAGCGTGCTACCGAGAGCTCAGTCCATGAAGCACTGTTCGCTACCATACACCGCTATATTAAGGACTCTCAGCCTATCCGCTTCGGAGGCAATGGCTACAGTCCAGAGTGGCATGCCGAGGCGGCTCGCCGTGGACTCAATACAGACTCACATGTGCCCCGCCTCTATGAGGCATACACAAGCGCGCAGAGCATAGAATGCTTTGAAGCAATGGGTGTCCTCACTCGCGCAGAGCTCGAGGCACGCAACGAGGTTAAGTGGGAGATCTTCATGAAGAAGGTACAGATCGAGAGCCGTGTGCTGGGCGACCTCTGCCTCAATCATATTATACCTGTCGCGACCAAGTACCAGACGATGCTCCTAGACAACGTCACGAAGCTCAAGAATGTATTCGATGGGGCAGAGTACGAGACCCTCGCCTCAGGTCCTAAGAATCTTATCGCTGAGATGAGCCAGCACCTGACGGCAGTACATGCGATGGTAGAGGAGATGGTAGAGGCACGCAAGGTAGCCAATCGCATTGATTCCATGCGTGAGCGGGCATATGCCTACCACGATACGGTGCTCCCCTTCCTAGGTAAGATCCGCTATCACGTGGACAAGCTGGAGCTCATCGTTGATGATGAGATGTGGCCACTTCCTAAGTACAGAGAGCTTCTCTTCAGCTAAGCGACATTCATCCGCGATAGAGGGGAGAGGACTGCGAGCTAGTTTAGACTGGCTAATGAGCACCTCTTCCCTCTGTCCTATCTACATAATATGGTCTACCTCGACACTCATCTCCATTACTCTCAATGCTGAACGTCCGCGACCTAACCACAGGTAGCCTCACACGTCACCTCTACCAGCTTGCTCTCCCCATTATGGGTACGAGCTTCGTACAGATGGCTTACAGCTTTACCGACATGGCATGGCTCGGCAGACTCAGCAGCCAATCCGTGGCGGCAGTAGGCATTGTCTCTGTCTTCCTTTGGATTGCCCAGTCGCTTACCCTCTTTACCAAGGTCGGAGGTGAGATAACTATCGGTCAGAGCATAGGACGTGGAGCTCCCGCGGAGGCTCGCCACTATGCACAGCATACGACGACGCTCTCTATCTTGCTTGGGACTATTCTTGCCCTCGCCTATGCCTTTTTTGCCCCGGACCTCACTGGGCTCTATCGTCTAGAGGAGACTACCCGCGGTCTGGCTCATGAATACATGTATATTGCCCTTTTGGGGATCCCTGCGACCTTCCTCTCGATGACACTTTTCGGTATATACAACGCTGTGGGCAACAGCCGTATTCCCTTCCTCATCTTGAGCCTAGGACTCATCTCCAATATTATCCTCGATCCGCTCCTCATACATGGGGTCGGATGGGGTGTCAGCGGAGCGGCATGGGCGACAGTCATTAGCCAGTACTTAGTCCTAGGGGTCTTCATCATCCGCCTCAAGAGATATGATCGCTTACTCAATGCCTTCCCTCTGCTCGGTAGGCTACACTGGCACTATAGCCAGAGGATAGCCTACATCGGGCTACCAGCTTCGGGTCTGAGCGTATGCTTTGCCTTCATCACACTCTACATGGGACGCCTCGCCTCGGCTACAGGTGGACACGTCGCAGTGGCTACCCTCACCACGGGCGGACAAATAGAGGCACTGACCTATAATACTGCCCAAGGCGTGACGACAGCTCTCGGCACCATCGTGGCTCAAAACTATGCTGCGGGTATCCTATCACGCGTCCGCCAGGCCTATAGACTTGCTCTAGGCTTCACGACTGCCGTAGGTATAGCTGGGATGACGTTATTCGTCCTAGCGGGTGAATGGATCTTTAGTATCATCGTACCCGACCCAGAGACGTACACTGTCGGAGGGATATACATGCGCATCAGCGGATATACCCAGATATTCATGATGCTCGAACTAACGACACAGGGACTCTTCAATGGACTTGGGCGAAGCTACATCCCAGCTATCATCAGCATCTCGGGCAATCTGATCCGTATCCCGTTAGCCGTTTACCTTGTCTCTACTGGTCTGGGGCTAGATGGTATTTGGTGGGCGATTAGTCTCTCAGCAGGACTCAAGGGCATTATCTCCGTCCTGGCATTTGCTTTTATTCGACTGGCACCACCAGAAGGGCAATAGCCCTCATCCGTGTCATGCCCTATAGAGATGTTCGGCTCAGTAACTCTAGATCCGAACACCTTTTGCATCTCCCCCCAGTGCGACACTACCTAATACAGCACCAGGCACTGATCACACCTCCACTGTTACTAGCCTTAACGCGAGTTCGATTTAAGCCCCACCAACTCTATAGCGCTAGCAGGAGAATCGCATTCAGCATACCCGTCTTATAGAGACAGATACGACTTCTCCCAAAATGATAGGACTTTTTAGATCAAAACATCAATGTTTTCGACGAAAAAGTTCCATGTTGATTTTTCTCTTGCGAACTATCTTACTGAGGGATAGAGTGTTACCATTTATTGATAGATGGACAGGTAACGATTTGGAAATGAGCGGAGTGCTTTGAGACACACTGTTTTGAATAGCCAAAGAACGCTCACTATTATCACTTGC
>JBHACZ010000060.1:0-16616 GCA_041854825.1 Porphyromonas sp.
CCCCACTGAGATTGACGTGGCTAAAACCAGTGAAGAACTTATTGTCCGACGAATAGGGTGTACTCCACCAGCGGGAATCTTTTTCCCAAGTGTTCAGGTCTCCACCTGCCATCACATTAAACGGCGTGACACTCATCATCCCTTGAGGGACGACAGCACCAGGATTGGTCGTGCCGAAGTTGCTTGTCCCAATGAAGGGATTCACCTCGTCAATGATCCGTCGAGCTGTCTGCGCTGGTAGACTAAGTGCAGATAATCCTAGCGCTAGGGCTAGCGTATGCTTCAGAAATGGAATCTTCATCATCTTATGTATTATTGTGTCTTGACTTCATTAGTCCTCGGCATCACGTTCGCCGAAGATCGCCGACCCAATGCGTACTAGCGTTGCACCATGCTCTAGAGCAATCTGGTAGTCTCCGCTCATCCCTATGGACAGTTCGTCGAAAAAGTCTGGCTCGATCAATCGACCACTCTCGCGAATACGATTAAACAATGCCTGTACCTGGGCAAACTCCCGAGCGATCTGATCACGATCATCCGTTAAGCTCGCCATAGCCATGAGCCCAGCGAGGCGGACACCTTGATATTCGGAGGCGTGGAGGTAGAGACGCTCGACGATCTCAAACAATTCCTCAGGGTCAAAACCACTCTTCGTGTCCTCCTGTGCTACGTGCACCTCTAGTAGGATCGGGATACGGCGCTGACATCTCAGAGCCTGTTTGTTGATCTCATCGAGCAAACGCAGGCTATCAACGCTCTGTATCATCTGAACGAAGGGAGTGATATACTTCACCTTGTTCGTCTGCAAAGGGCCAATGAAATGCCAATGTATATCGAGACAGATATTCTCTAGATCCTCGTGCTTAGCCACTAGCTCCTGCACACGGCTCTCCCCGAAGATTCTCTGGCCTGCCTCGTACGCCTCGATAATATCTTTCGTTGGGTGAAATTTGGATACGGCCACCAGCCTCACATCCTCGGGGAGAGCTTGGTCGATGGCCTCTATTCGTTCGCCTATACTAAGACTTGGGTTCATACTTGATGACATCTAGGATTGGGGAGTCAGCGATAGACGAGATTTCGTATTCGCCGAGCTGTCCTTCCATCTGTTTGACTAGTTCTCCGAGCGCATCGGGTAGGCTTTCGCTCTGGACGAGCATATTGACACCTGAGCGCTTCTCCATGCCAGATTTTTCATCTACAGTGATGAAGTTCACACGAGCCTTGAAGAATCGGTCTGCAGACTCGCGCTCGGCGAGGAATAGCTCAGCGAACTTGACACGCTTGATATTCGTCACTTCCAGTTCGCCCATAGACACGAGGGGAGAGATCTCGGCGATAATGCGCTCCTCTGCTTCCGTGAAGCTAAGCGCATTAACGAGATAGATTTCCGACACTTTCTTCAGACCCACGGCATCAGCATTGCGCTCGTAGGTTACTTTGCACTCAAACCAATAAGACATATATTGTTATCTAACATTTTGATTGTTACTCTCAAACGTCTATGCCCATCCCGAAGCATATCCCTTGGGATTTCAGGACATAGCTCCACAAAACTACAGAAAATTCTTCTCACAGCCATCATCCTCTTCATTCTGCTGCCCTACCTTTTCGAACGGTCTCCCGACCGCTCTAGAGGGTACTCTAATCGCCTTCTCTATCCCTCTGATAATCAAACCTGCCGAGATCCTCCAGAAAATGGTGGATGTTTTTGCTCAAAATGATAGATCTTTCCATCGAAAATGATAGAACTTTTTGGGCAAAAACATCCATCATTTTCAGCAAAAACATCCATCGTTTTCAAGTCCTATTCCTGACCAAGGGTGAAACACCTTAAAACATCTCCCTTGCCCTCACAGCACAATATTGTCTATGAGCAATGCCCCTTCCACGGAGAAGATTGCTCATACATTTCATCTCGTGATTGGGCGGTATCGTCGAAAAGGTGTATTTTTGTGTGTCAGATGCACAGGAGTCCCATTCGGGAGCTTTCTCTCTACAGCTGACGCCCACAGTTTAGAGTAATTCACAACTTAATTAGAGATACATTCAGCGTATGAACAAAGTAGACGTGCTGCTCGGCCTGCAATGGGGCGACGAGGGTAAAGGTAAGATCGTGGACGTACTGACTCCACGGTACGATATCATAGCACGCTTCCAGGGTGGTCCCAATGCAGGACACACCCTTGAGTTCGGAGGGGAGAAATATGTCCTAAGATCGATCCCCTCAGGCATATTCCAGGGAGACAAGATCAATATCATCGGCAATGGCGTCGTCCTAGACCCTATCCTCTTCATGAACGAGGTGCGTGACCTAGCACGTAGCGGACACGACCTCACCTCTCGTCTCGTCATCTCGCGCAAAGCGCACCTTATCCTACCCACGCACCGACTCCTTGATGCCGCCAACGAAGCAGCAAAGGGTGATGCCAAGGTCGGCACCACAGGTAAGGGCATCGGTCCTACATACACGGATAAGGTTAGTCGCTATGGTCTACGCGTCGGAGACATCGAGCATGGCTTCGCGCACAAGTATCGGGCCGCCAAGGAACGTCATCTCGGCATCCTCGCTTCCATGAACCATCCTCTAGGCAATCTAGACCAATTAGAAGCCGAGTGGCTCTCTGCCGTCGAAGAGCTTCGTGCCTTCACTTTCGTGGACAGCGAGCAGCTCATAAATAGTAGCCTTACCTCTGGCAAGCGTATCCTAGCCGAAGGGGCACAGGGTTCACTCCTAGACATTGACTTCGGATCATATCCCTTCGTAACGTCCAGCAATACCGTATGCGCTGGGTGCTGTACAGGTCTCGGTGTGGCTCCTCGCACCATCGGCGAAGTATATGGGATCTTCAAAGCTTACTGCACGCGCGTAGGCTCGGGACCTTTCCCCACAGAGCTGCACGACGAGACAGGCGAAGAGCTCTGCAAGCTCGGACACGAGTTCGGCTCTGTCACTGGACGCAAGCGTCGCTGCGGATGGCTTGACCTCGTGGCACTGCGCTATACTGTGATGCTCAATGGCGTTACCAAGCTCATCATGATGAAGAGCGATGTGATGGATACTTTCGCAGAGATTAAGGTCTGCGTGGGCTATGAGTGCGATGGCGTGATCAGCACGGACTTCCCATACGAGCTGTCGGATGAATATACGCCCGTCTATCGCTCGTTCGCTGGCTGGCAGTGCGACAGCTCTGGCATGCGTAGCGCAGAAGATTTCCCCACAGCCCTAAGAGAGTACATCGCCTTCATTGAGCAAGAGCTAGGTGTACCTATTGCTGTAGTCTCTGTAGGTCCAGACCGAGAGCAGACGATCGTTCTGCAAGAACTATAGAGCGGAGAGTTGTCAGATTCAGGATCTTCGTTATCTTTGCTCCGTAAGAACCGACATTCACTCACTAATCAATAAATTCACAGGTATGAACACTCCTAAAGATCTCAAGTACACCAAGGATCATGAATGGGCGCGCGTAGAAGGCGACGTAGTCTATGTAGGTATCACGGACTTCGCCCAGAGCGAGCTCGGAGAGATCGTATTCGTAGACGTAGACACTGTAGGCGAAGAGCTCTCAGCTGACGATGTTTTCGGATCTATCGAAGCTGTTAAGACAGTCTCTGACCTTATGCTCCCTATCGAGGGAGAGATCCTCGAGCTCAATCCCGAGCTAGAAGGCGCACCCGAGCTAGTCAATAGCGATCCTTATGGTGCTGGCTGGATCATCAAAGTAAAGCCCGCAAGCCTCGACAGCCTCGACGGACTCCTTAGCGCAGAGGACTACCTCGCTCACATTGGTCACTAAGATCTCAGCATGACACCTAGACAGCCCCTCGTAAGCATCATAATGGGTAGCACCAGCGATCTCCCGATTATGGAGCGCGCTGCGCAGCGTCTCGACGCTATGCAGATCCCTTTCGAGATCCTGGCACTATCCGCCCACCGTACTCCTGCCGAGGTAGAGCAATTTGCCAAGGGCGCTCGTGACCGTGGCATCAAAGTCATCATCGCAGCCGCTGGTATGGCAGCTCATCTCTGTGGTGTAATAGCTTCGATGACTTCTATCCCCGTGATCGGCGTACCTATCAAGAGTACGCTAGAGGGAGTAGATGCTCTCCTAGCCATCGTACAGATGCCTCCGGGAATACCCGTGGCGACTGTCGGGATCAATGCTGCTGAGAATGCAGCACTTCTAGCCGTGCAGATGATGGCAACGGGAGATCCAGAGCTATACACCCGCCTAGAAGAATATAAGGAATCACTAAAAAATAAGATCGTCAAGGCGAATGAGGAGCTAGCAGCTATCAAGTACGCCTACAAAACGAACTAATATCCACTCCACGGTGTTGATAGAGCCGAGGGAAGACCACTCCACAAGCGGAGCCTTCCCTCGGCTCTATCATTAGCATTATTATCACTACGAACGTCAGAAGCATTATGAGTGCATCTAGCAATAGCCCTGCATCCTCCGCTCCCTGTAGATACGCGCGACGCGTATCAGCGGGAGTGTCAGTCGGTGGCACACAGTTCGGGGGAGAAGCCCCCATCCGCCTTCAGTCGATGGCAAATGTCAGCACAATGGACACGCCTGCCTCCGTGGCACAGGCACAGAGGATCATCGCCCGTGGGGCTGATCTCGTGCGTTTCACAGCCCAAGGCACACGCGAAGCTGCCAACCTTGCCCATATCCGTACGGAGCTTTCGGCTCATGGCATAGATACGCCACTGGTCGCAGATATCCATTTCAACCCCAAAGCAGCCGACGAAGCTCTCGAGCATATCGAGAAAGTGCGTGTCAATCCTGGCAACTATGTCGATACACGTACCGCGACACCCGTAGAGTGGACTCCCGAACGCTATGCTGAGATGCACGAACGCGTCGTAGAGCGCTTCGGTCTCTTCGTAGAGCGTGCTAAGGAACTCGGCAGAGCTATCCGCATCGGGGTCAATCACGGCTCTCTCTCCGAGCGTATGGTCATGCTCCATGGCGATACCCCAGAGGGAATGGTGCAGAGCGCCCTTGAGTATCTCGACGTATGCCGTCAGCACGACTTCTCTGACGTAGTGATCTCGATGAAGAGCTCCAATACCACGGTGATGACTGCCGCCGTTCGCCTCCTTGCCCAGCGTCTGGATGAGCTAGGTTATCCAGCCTATCCGCTACACCTCGGCGTGACCGAGGCAGGCGAAGGCGAGGATGGGCGTATCAAGAGCGCTGTCGGTATCGGCTCGCTCCTTATGGACGGCATCGGAGATACCATCCGTGTGTCCCTAAGCGAAGAGCCCGAGGAGGAGATCCCCGTAGGTCGTGCCCTCGTTGATTACATCACTTCGCAAGAAGATCTCTCAAGTGATGCCCTTGCGGACGCACCTACGTGGAACGAGTACCGCCAACTCTCGGATGGGGCACGTCGCTCTACACGCACCGTGGGGCATATCGGCGGATCGGAGCTACCCGTTGTCGCTATCACTACGGCAATGGCCGAGACGCTCCCTATGGCTGACTACCAGCTCACCAGCGAAGGGCTCATCACGCCCGATGGATCTCAGTGCATCCCCACTATCCATCTCACCTACCAGACCCTCACGAGCGACCGTCTATCAGACCTAAGTCGTGAGACTGACGTTGTCCTCATCCTAGATACCATCAGTACGCATCCCGTTCACGAATGGCGTCTGATGCTTACACGTCTACGCCGTCACGGGATCGACCTCCCTACTCTACTGGCGCACACGTACGACGTGGCAGACACGGACACCTTCCGCCTGCGCGCTGCGGCAGATGCTGGGACGCTGCTGCTTGATGGCTGGGGCAATGGTCTAGCGCTCTCGGCTCCCAACGTTGGGTCTGAGGATCTCGTCCGTACCCAATTCGGCATCTTGCAGGCAACACGCCTACGCATGAGCAAGACAGAGTTCATCAGCTGTCCTGGCTGTGGACGCACACTCTACAACCTTCAGGAGACAATCGCCCGCGTCAAGGGAGCGACCTCCCACCTCAAGGGGCTCAAGATCGGCATCATGGGTTGTATCGTCAATGGTCCTGGTGAGATGGCAGACGCAGATTACGGCTACGTAGGGGCAGCCCCTGGCAAGATAGACCTCTATCGCGGCCAGGAATGTATTCGTCGTGGTGTAGATCAAGCCGAGGCAGTGGATCAGCTCATTGATCTCATCCGTGGCGACGGCAACTGGCAAGACCCCGAGTAGCCTCATCCATTCGGTAAACTTCCCACCTCCACTCACCGACATATACAATACGTCTATGCAGATCAACGTCATCAACCGCTCTGGACATCCACTACCTCAGTACGCCACCTCGGCATCTGCGGGTATGGATATACGCGCTTGCCTAGAGATGCCTATCACTCTCGAGCCTCTCGAGCGCAAACTCATCCCTACGGGGCTATTCATTCAGCTCCCCGAGGGCTATGAGGCGCAGATTCGTCCACGCTCTGGGCTAGCCCTCAAGCACGGCGTCACCGTACTCAATAGCCCTGGTACGATAGATGCTGACTATCGGGGCGAGATCGGTATTATCCTCATCAATCTCTCCAGCGAGCCTTTCACTATCACTCATGGTGAACGTATCGCACAGATGGTCATTGCCCGCCACGAGACCGCCTCGTGGGTCGTAGTAGAGTCACTCGATGACTCGGAGCGTGGCGCTGGAGGATTCGGACATACGGGACGAAGCTAACCCTACGCCCCCGCGCGGGCAAGCTTACTGCCCTCTATTCATGCAGAGACGCCACCTATTCTCACGGGAATAGGTGGCGTCTCTGCATTGCTGGTCGCTATAGTCTAAGCTTCCTGCTTACGGACATACCGACAGTGCGGACGCATCCCCACTTGATCAATATGCCCCTCACGATAGAGTGCCTTCAGCTCCTTCGTTGCCAGCGAACGACTAATCCCCGTCATCCGCGCATAGGTCAGCACGGGCAGACTATCGTTCGTCTGTAGGTACTCGATCGCTATAGCACGACGTGCCTCTCGGTCGGGTCTCTCGGAGGATAGGTATCGAGCCCCTGCACGCTCTAGGTGACAAGCATCGCGCACTGCCCCGAGCAAAGTCCGCGCACTACGCGCACGCACCTCTCTTACCTCGACGCTTGTAGCATTGCGTCGCGCACTACCATCGGCAGGCTCACGCTCTACACCACGTCTCATACCCAGCCCAACGGAGAAATGCACCAGTCCATCGATCTCTACATTGTTGCCGAATGCCAATTGCTGAGCAATCACCTCACGCAATGCCACGACCACCCCCACGACATCCGAAGGCGTGAGTGAGCTACGATCCGCAATAATCTTCGCCAGCCCCTCTAGGTCTGTTGTCCCCGTCGTAAGCATCTGGGGATACATACACCGCTCTGCCACATTGTGCAGGGCAGGCATCTCTCTCATAATGAATCTAGCCATAATATCTACTGATTTAATGTTTGTACCGTCACTACCTACTAGGAGTATCAGCCCGCCGTACCAACCTTTAGCCCCCGCTCACGCCCCACTCGGGACGAATCTCCTATCCTTCTGGTCAAGCCGTGGTACGTTTTTCCGAAAACTCCCCAGCAAAAATACAAAACCTCCGTAGGATTATCACCAAACATCCCTATCATATTTATAAGTATAGTACTATACTCATACGAATACAGTACTGTACTCCTATAAATATAGTACTATACTCCTATGAATACAGTACTATATTTATACAAAGCAACGGGTGTGTCGGACAAAAACTCCCCACGTTTCACAAAAAACTCCAGACCTTTTGGACAAAAATCCCCGAGCTATTTTCCTTCCTATATCGATATTGTCCTGGACAGCCCTGTAGTCTCTCCATTATGTCCGCCAGGACACTGAGCTTCTTTGAGCCAATAACAGCCCTACCATACATACCTGTCGAGGTGAGCTACCGCCCCATCACAGGATAAGATCCACAAATATAGAGATGCAGAGGAATAACATCAAAGACAAAGCAATCGTATCTTTGTGTTCAGTAAATCATAATGGTGATGGAGCATCTAGAGAAATTGTATGCCGCTTTCGGCTTTCTACGCAAATTGACTTCAGAAGAACGGGAGGCTCTTGCTCAAGTAGTGCGAATGCGCCAGCTACGTCGCCGACAATTCGTCCTACAGGCTGGAGATATTTGCCGTCATTATACCTTTGTCATCGAGGGATGTCTACGACTATATCAGATCGATACCGAGGGCAAGGAGCACTGTACTCTATTCGCAGTAGAGAACGAATGGATTGCAGATCTATCTAGTGCACACAGACGCGTCCCGACCCAGCTCCATATCGACGCACTAGAACCCACGACCATCTTGCAGATATCTATCGAAGATCTCTGGCAGCTATGGAATCGGTTTCACATCTTCGACAGATACTTCCGCGTCATCACGGAGGATGCCTACGGAGCGCTCCAGCAACGCCTACTACTCACCTATAGCGCACAAGGGAGTGAACGATACAAGCTATTCACCAAAGAGTTTCCACATCTCGTACGCCGGCTCCCCGCCACACAGATTGCCTCCTATCTAGGACTAACACCCGAGTTCCTAAGCAAGATCAAGAAAGAACTCATACACTCGAAGTAAAACTAGACCTTTCTCCTCTAGCCATTAGCCCCTATGCCTAGCCCATCACAGACATAGGGGCTATCTTAATCTAGATTAAGTCAAACCCTTAATCTAGTTCATTTCCCGCCAAGAGACCTGGCAGTACCTTTGCATTGTCAAAGAAACAGATGAGACAGCTCATCACGGAATGCAAACAATAATATCCTCGCAGGCAAGATCATCATCGATCCATCCAATCCTATCGCGCCCAACGAAAACGGAGAGCTAGCCAAGATCATCCCAGCTGATCAGTCTGCTGGGGAATGTATCGCGAGCAAGCTACCTGAGGGCATTCGCTTAGTAAAGGGCTTCGGCACACTCGGCGCTCAGTCTCTATCAGCAGAAGCATTCGCTTCACCACGCAAGACACTCCTCTACGCCAGCAACTGCCCCAGTGTGCAAGCCGAGATCGATAGCCTCATCGAGTCTGCAGGATTTGCCCCTCTCTATATCGGAGACCTCTCCCAGAGCATTAGACTGGAGGTATTCGGTGCACTCCATGAATTCGGTGCACTCGGCAAAGCCGTGTCCCTAGACGAAGCTCGTGTGGCAGTCAATGCTTAATCTCATTATCCAATCAACTAGACAAAGACATGAAACGAATCATCCTCTCACTAGCTCTCCTAGTCATCGGAGCAACTAGCGCTTTCGCCTCTGCCAAATCTTCATCCACGAGGCAGATTACCCAGGTCATCGAACAGTATTTCTCAGTTCTAGGTACTAGTAATGCGGGAGCACTCACAGAGCTCTTCACAGAAGATGCGGAGCTCCTGCCTCCTGGTGCCCCCACAGCCACAGGCAGAGAGCAGATCCAAGGCACCTACGAATATGTATTCTCCGCCATGCGTCTAGATCTCTCGGTTACGATCGAGAGGGTCACCATCCTCGGCAACTATGCGCTCGTATCATCTAGCTCTGCGGGGAAAATCACAATGCTCCCTAGTGGGCAGACCACAGACGGGAATCGCTTTCGTGAGACCTTCATCCTACGCAAGATAAAAGGTCAATGGCGCATCGCACGATATATATACAACACGCCTAGCTAACGCAGACATCTATCCCTTGCTCCACCTCATCTAGGTGTGACCAAGGGATAGATCACTATACGACATGGCTGGCGTCTCCCTGCTTGAGCGGGAGACGCCAGCCACACGTTAGGAGTTTCTCCATATGCCCTTCTTCCTTTGTCTAGTAGGTGATCGGAGGAACACCCGCGAGGTTTGTGTATCTCCGCGGTAATAGATACTTTTGCCTTACTCAATAACACTTAGCAAGATGAGTAAGAAGCCGTATATTCGACCAGAATATCAAGACGATATAGATCAGGCTACCGAGGTGATGCGCCGAGGTGGTATTATACTTTATCCCACCGACACGGTGTGGGGGATCGGATGTGATGCGACCAATGCGGAAGCCGTAGCGAAGATATTCGCTCTCAAGCAACGAGCCGAAGCCAAAAGTATGCTCGTCCTCGTCGATGACATCCCCGCCCTAGAGCGCATTATCAAGATCGTACCAGAGGTAGCATACGACATCGTCGAGCTATCCGACAGCCCTATCACTATTATCTATGATGAGGCGATGGGCGTAGCTCCTGCCCTCATAGCCGAAGATGGCAGTCTAGGAGTACGCGTCACACGTGAAGCATTCTCCTCAGCTCTATGCCGTGCGATGCGTCGCCCCATCGTCTCGACCAGCGCGAACGTAAGCGGTGACCCTTCGCCTGCGGTCTTCGCAGGTATTAGTCAGGTGATCATCGACGGAGTAGACTACGTCGTGCGCTACCGCCAGAGTGATAATACGCGAAGCAAGCCCTCGCAGATCATCAAGCTAGGGGTGGACGGACAAGTTAAGATCATCCGCTAACCGCACTCTGACAGGGATGACCAGGCTGTGGTTCTATAGAATGTACTACATCGGTGTGGACATCGTCTGCACAGTAGTGGCATTCACCCTCTTCAACTTCATACGATACGAGGCAGAGGAGCTAGAGCATAGCTTTGGCGCGCTCAAGGTTTACCTCCTGCATGGCAATGCCCTCGTGACAATGGCAGGAGTACTGGCACTCGCTCTCGGGGTGTATGCCCTCTCGGGGTACTACAATAAGCCTTTTGCCAAGAGCCGTGTCAGTGACCTCACTGCCTCGATTTGCTCCAGCCTTATCATTGCCACGGCGGTATTCCTAGTCGTGGTGAGTGATGATATTCTCTCGCTCAGCTCATACTACCTCTCGCTATATGGGTATTTGCTCGGACTAATCTTTCTATGGCTATACCTTGGGCGAAGTATCGTCACGTACTTTCTCCTTCGGCTAAGCCGTAAGGCAGGACATCGCGAGCGCATCCTACTCATCGGGCAGGGACGTATCGCAGACGAAATGGCACATTGGCTGGAGGGTGAGGGCTGTATGCAGATCGTTCACCGGGTCTCTCTAGAGCCATCGATGCCCCGTGAGCGTGCGGAGAGCCTCCTGGATAGTATTATTGATCGCGCACGTGAGACCTCTGCCGAGGCTATCGTGATTGCGACGACGGACTGCACGTTTGCGGACATTAGCCAGATCCTCTATGGGCTGTACGTCCTCGGCATTCCCATCCGTCTCTCGCCCCGCTCGATCCCCTATGCTGGGATCAAGCTCCGCGTGTCGTCAGTACTCGGTGAACCGCTCGTAGACATCACCGCGAGCAATATGAGCGAGAGCTCACGCAATATAAAATGGCTGATGGACAAGGTCTGTGCACTCGCTGGTCTTATCCTCCTCTCACCCCTGCTCCTATATACGGCTCTACGGGTCGCGCGGGACTCCAGCGGTGGAGTTTTCTTCTCGCAGGAGCGCATTGGACATCGAGGCAAGCCCTTCATGATCTACAAATTTCGCTCTATGTACACGGGTGCAGAGGCTGCGGGACCGATGCTGAGCCGTGAGGATGACCCACGCATTACCCCCTGGGGACGAACGATGCGCAAGTATCGCCTAGACGAACTCCCTCAGCTGTGGAATGTCCTGCGCGGAGATATGTCCCTCGTGGGACCTCGCCCCGAGCGAAGCTACTACATCGAACGTCTACGCGAGGGTGCGCCTCAGCTCTTCCTCCTGCACAACGTCCGCCCAGGTATTACCAGCTGGGCAATGGTGCGCTACGGATACGCCTCCTCACTAGAGGAGATGCAGGAGCGCATGGCATACGACTGGCTTTACTACGAGAATATGTCCCTAAGACTTGACCTCGTAGTCCTATTCTATACTATCCAAACGATCATAACAGGCAAAGGGAAATGATTACACTACGCCTCTTCCTACGCGAGCAACTAGAGCAATTCATCCGCTGGAGACAGATCCACATCAGCGAACGGTACTTCATCCTCCTACTCAGCCTAGCCATAGGGGTGACGATGAGCCTACTCGCCTGCCTACTCAAGGGGGCTATCCACTCCACGGAGCATCTACTCATTCATCTCTCGGAGGGACGTAGTTACCTCTTCCTCATCCTGCCTGCCATCGGGATACTCATCAGTGGGATCTTCGTCCGCTACATCCTGCGCGACGATATTAGCCACGGGGTAACCAAGGTCCTTAGCTCCATCTCCCAGCGCAAGAGCAGAATCAAACCACACAATACCTGGACTTCGCTTTTCGCCTCTGGGATTACCATTAGCTTCGGCGGATCGGTCGGAGCAGAGTCACCGATCGTGCTGACGGGAGCTGCCATCGGGTCGAACTTCGGGCGGGTATTCCGCCTAGAGCAACGCAACCTCATGCTCCTCATCGGCTGTGGCGTGGCAGGAGCACTGGGAGGCATCTTCAAAGCACCCATCACGGGGCTGGTCTTCGTCATCGAGGTACTCCTGCTTGACCTTACGATGTCGTCCGTCCTCCCACTTCTGATCTCTAGTGTATCGGCAGCAGCGACGAGCTACATGATCTCGGGCGGTGAGAGCCTATTCCGCTTTAGCTTCACAGAGCCTTACCATATCGAGCGTATCCCGATGATGATCCTCCTGGGGATCGTGTGTGGACTGGTGGCATTGTACTTCACCCGCACGATGTTCTCCGTCGAGAGCAAACTCAAGGACATCATCCCCTACCGTCGCCGCTACCTCGTCTCGGCAGTGATCCTCAGCACGCTGATCTTCCTCTTCCCTCCACTCTATGGTGAAGGGTACAGCACGATCAATCTACTGCTCAGCGGTCAGTATGGCAGCCTACTCGGGGGAAGTCTCCTGGAGCCATTCGCTGGGAGCTTCTGGATCGTCTTCGCCTTCCTCGCCCTCAGCGTACTGCTCAAGGTCTTCGCCTCGGCTGCGACGAACTCTGGCGGTGGATGTGGAGGACTCTTCGCTCCTACCCTCTTCGTGGGAGCTATCACGGGCTTCCTCTTTACTTTCGTTGTCAATTACCTGCCCTTCATCAAAATGTATCTCCCGACCAAGAACTATGTTTTGCTCGGGATGGCAGGGCTCATGGCTGCGATGATGCACGCTCCGCTGACGGGCGTCTTTCTCATCGCAGAGCTGTCGGGCGGATATGACCTTTTCCTACCGCTGATGCTTGTCTCGATCACTGCCTTTGGCACGATACGCATTTTTCTTCCCCACAGCATCTACTCTCTGCGCCTCGCCGAGCAGGGCAAACTGCTAACGCACCACAAGGACGCTGCCGTCCTCACGCTGATGAACGTGGAGCATGTACTAGAGACAGACTTCGAGGTCGTGCATCCCGAGGTGTCTCTAGGAGATCTCGTGCGTCTCGTCTCGGTGTCGCACCGCAATTCTTTCCCTGTAGTCGATAAGGAAGGCATACTAATCGGAGTAGTCGAGCTGGACAACATCCGCAACATCATGTTCCGCCCCGAGCTATACGATCGCCCCACTCATGCCGTGCGTCGCATTATGGTGACGCCTCGCATCCTCGCCCGCTCGTCCATGCCGATGCAGAAGATCATGCAGATCTTCGATGAAAGCAAGGAATGGAAGCTCCCCGTCGTAGACGACACAGGTAAATACCTTGGTTTCATTTCCAAGAGTAAGATCTTCAACGCCTACCGCGAGGTACTCAACGAGACCTTCATCGGCGACTAAAGGCTGAGCAGAGGCAGACTTCGCCACATATCCCAATAAAACAAGCGGTCTGGTATCTCACGATGAGGTACCAGACCGCTAGGCTATTATATACGCCCCAAGCTTACTTGCGCAAGGTCTCGAAGTAGGCATCAAGAAGCCTCTGCGCTCCGACGAAGGAGGAGAGCTGATCACCAAGTATCTGAGCCTCGACAGAGGGCTTCATCGCCTTGACTGTGGGATTGCCATAGAAGGAAAGACGCAGGGCTTCGTTGATCGACTCGTACATCCACCACTTTGCCTGGCGCTGACGTCGCTCATAGAAATAGCCCGAGTCCATCGCGAAATGCCGGTACTCGTCCACCATATCCCAGATCTCACGGATTCCGAGACTATAGAAGCCCGAGTAGGTGAGCACCTTGGGCTTCCATCCCGATTCGGTAGGGGGGAAGAGATGTAGGGCATTGCGGAAGTGCGAGGCGGCAAGGTTAGCCTTGGGGATATTATCCCCGTCAGCCTTGTTGATGATGATAGCATCCGCCATCTCCATAATACCACGCTTAATCCCCTGCAGTTCGTCTCCCGTACCCGAGAGCTGTATCAGCAGGAAGAAATCCACCATCGAATGCACCGCGGTCTCACTCTGCCCTACCCCGACGGTCTCGACGAATATCGTATCAAAGCCCGCTGCTTCGCAGAGCATAATGGTCTCACGTGTCTTACGTGCTACACCGCCGAGCGAACCTGCCGAGGGACTAGGACGAATGAAGGCATTCGGGTGGTGAGAGAGCTGCTCCATACGGGTCTTGTCCCCGAGGATACTACCTCCCGTGCGTTCGCTACTAGGGTCAATAGCCAGCACTGCCAGACGCCTTCCTTGCTTACATAGATGAAGACCGAAGGCTTCGATGGAAGTACTCTTGCCCGCCCCTGGGACACCTGTGATCCCGACGCGAATAGACTTACCCGTGTGGGGCAGACATCGTTCAATAATCTCCTGAGCCATCTGCTGATGCTCGGGCAGATTGCTCTCTACGAGGGTAACTGCCTGAGAGAGAATGGTAATATTGCTCGCTAGGATGCCCTCTACGAAGTCGTCTACCGAGAGCTCCCGACGGCGTACACGACGAAGGTGCGGATTAACCATAGGCTGCTCCGCTACGCCTTGATTGACCTTCAGACCGAGATAGCAGGGATGATTCTCGGGGTGGTCTAGATGTTCGTCATTGATGTCCATAGTCAGAGATCTTATATACGCTCGAGCACAAGGTCTATGAGTGCCTCGAGGCTTGAGCGATAGTCCGTATTCATATTCTCTGCCTTACGTCCTGCGATGATACAGCACACAGTGAGGGCGCGGTGTCCCATGAGCGCTGCAAGACCAGCGAGCGACGAGCTCTCCATCTCATAGTTCGTAATGCGACGACCTCCGTAGTCGAAGCGCATGATCTTCTCATTGAGATGAGGATCTTTCAGCCCTAGGCGCAGGCGACGTCCTTGAGGACCATAGAAACCATTGGCTGCGATGGTATTTCCTCGTAGGATCTCCGTCCCACAGATCTGCTCCGTAAGCTCAGGATCAGCAGGTACGACGTAGGGCATCAGTCCCTCGATCTGCCAATCCAGCTGAGAGCGAATCTCTGCCTCCATAGACAGATCACGCACGCGCTCCGTCCCTTCGTAGAAGTAGACTACACCATCGAAACCTATGCTCCGCTCAGCAGCGACATACGTCCCAATGGGAGTGTTGTCTTGAAGACCTCCCGATGTACCTACACGCACGAGCGTCAGCTGACGGAAGGTGTCGCGCTCCGTGCGCGTCTCAAGATCGATATTCGCGAGGGCATCAAGCTCATTGAGGACGATGTCGATATTGTCCGTACCGATACCGTGACTCACGATGGAGATGCGCTTGCCCTTGTAGGAGCCTGTAATGGTACGAAACTCACGGTTGGACACCGTGCACTCGATCTCGTCTAGTCTCGTGGCCACTGCATCCACTCGGGCAGGGTCACCGACGAGGAAAACCTTGTCTGCAAGCTGCTCTGGACGCAGATGTAGATGAAATATAGAGCCGTCGCCATTGACTATAAGTTCGCTCGTAGGGATAATTCGTTTCTGGATCATAGTTGTACAATTATGATGGTTAATATAGGATTCTAATATTGTGCCTCAGCATTACGTACCGCCTTGATTAGCTCAGCATAGGAGGTACGTAGAGAGGCGATCTCTATCTCTAGGGCTTGCAAGGCGGGAGTGAGTTCTCGACGATTCTCCTCGCTCTGACGATAACTCTGACGCATGCGGAGCTGACGTGCAAGGGCTGTATCTAGACGATCTTTAAGCCGAATAGCTTCCTCTGCAAGGCGTGTGCCCTCGGCAGATCTCACCTCAGGCAGACCATATATAGAGAGATCACGCCCGCGTGCTGGATGAGCTTCGTCCCCATCAGAGGACTCATCCACACTGTGAGGTTTAGTCGTCGTAAGGCGGGCCAATCCCTGCATCTCATCTAGCATAAGCTCTAGCTCTGCCGAGCTCTCCACCTGTGACGAGAGTGCACGAGGCATCCCAGCTAGAGCATATAAGCGGACTTCACCCTCGGGGCAATCTCTATTCGTGACAAGGATCGTCTCATCAGCCGCATCATCGTAGGCAAGAAGATAGTCATCGGCAGGCGAGTTGAATGGCATACCCAGCGGACGAGCCTCTAGATATGTCCCACGCCCAACGTGATAGCGACTAAGGAAGAGATCATACCCTCCCAGCCCCTCACTCGCCTCACGAGCGAAGATTAGCGTAATGCCATCGGGCATCATATAGGGGAAGTTCTCCGTCTCTTCGCTATTGATCGCACTAGAGAATGCAGTCTCTGTCACCTCTCGCTCCGCACCCGCAAGCACCTCCATCTGCCCGAGGTTCATCTTCTTATCCTCGGG
>JBHACZ010000061.1:0-9327 GCA_041854825.1 Porphyromonas sp.
AGGGTCTTTTGTGGTATGGGGTGGTGGATTAGTCTGAGCGAGTTTGTAATTTTGCGCGCTCATAGGTATATAGAGAGCTTAGTGAATATATGTGGCTGACCCTTGCTTTCGTCTCGGCATCGTTGCTGGGGCTGTATGATGTGTCCAAGAAGGTGGCACTACGGCATAATGCCGTCCTGCCTGTGCTGGGACTGACGACGCTGATCACGAGTGTGATCTTCGCACCCGTGCTGGTGCTCTCTGCTGTCGCACCAGAGCAGGCGCAGGCACTGGGGGTCTTCGTGCGTGAGGCAAGCGTGGGTGAACATCTGTATATCTTGCTCAAAAGTGCCATCGTCCTCTCGAGCTGGATCCTCGGCTATCTCGGGATGAAGCACCTCCCCATTACCCTCGTGGGACCCATCAATGCCACTCGCCCCGTGATGGTGCTGGTGGGTGCCATGGTGCTATTCGGCGAGCGACTCAACGTATATCAGTGGCTCGGCGTGCTGTGTGCCATTACCTCGCTCTACTTGCTGAGCCGAGCGGGGAAGAAAGAGGGAATTGTCTTCACGGACAACCGCTGGGTACTGTGCGTCCTCGGGGCAGCGGTCATGGGCGCCATCAGCGGTCTGTATGATAAGTATCTCCTCGGACGGCTAGAGCCACTGCTCGTGCAGTCGTGGTATGCCATCTATCAGGTTGCTATCATGTGTCCGCTGATATACCTGCTCTGGCAGAGGGCGCGCGAGCGTACGCCTCTGCGGTGGTCGTGGGCGATCCTGCTTATCCCGATCCTGCTGTCACTGGCGGACATCGCCTATTTCTATGCTTTGACCTATGATGAGGCGATGATCTCGGTCGTCTCGATGATCCGTAGAGGGAGCGTCGTGGTGAGCTTCGGGGCGGGAGCCTTAGTCTTCGGAGAGGGAAACTTGCGGGGCAAGGCGCTTGATCTCCTCCTGATCCTCGTCGGGATGGTGCTGCTCTATATCGGCAGTACTGTCGGGGCATAGCATCTCGGGAGAAGGCTCGGTGGCTGATTATTTGGGGATTAGGGGCAATTGATGTATTTTTGCAGTAGCTAGAGATGCGTCCGACGAGGACGCATCTTGCTGAAGATTAGAGCAACAAAGAATGGAAGAGAAGCAGCGCACCCTCGATGTGCGCTATCTGCGTATGGCAGAGATATGGGCGGAGAACTCATACTGTGTACGGCGCAAGGTCGGAGCACTCATCGTCAAGGATAAAAGTATTATCTCCGATGGGTACAATGGCACCCCTGCGGGCTTCGAGAACGTCTGTGAAGACGAAAACGGGCAGACCAAGCAATACGTCCTACATGCCGAGGCGAACGCCATCACCAAGGTAGCCCGTAGTACGAACAACTGCGCAGGAGCGACCCTCTACATCACCGCCTCTCCCTGTATCGAGTGCGCTAAGCTCATCATCCAGAGTGGCATTCGCCGCGTCGTCTATAGCGAAGAGTATCGCCTGCGTGACGGGCTAGACCTGCTCGAGCGCGCGGGCATAGATATCCACTACATCCCCCTACACGGTCAGGACGTAGGCTAGAGCCTGCGCCCTCCACCTCGAAATACTTCCAGATAGGATATTGCAACTTATGCAACGAATTCTCAAGGTCGCCCTCGTGGCGATCATCTTCGTCCTCGGTCTCTTGATGGGGCGACGCTGTTCGTTCGGCTTGGGTAGTGATCCGAGTGACCGCATCCTCGAAGTGATGCGCCTCATCGACCGCTACTATGTGGACTCGATCGATATGGACGCGGTCGATGAACGGATTATCCCCCACATCCTCTCGGAGCTAGACCCGCACTCGGCTTACCTCTCTGCTGCGCTCAATCAGCAGGAGAGCGAGGGGCTGGAGGGGAGCTTCCAGGGGATCGGCGTACAGTTCAACCGGTTCCGTGATACCGTCATCATCAGCCGTATCATCCCTGGCGGAGGAGCAGAGCGCGCAGGCCTCAAGGCTGGCGACCGCATCCTCATGGCGGATACCGCCTCCCTCCTCGGTGGCGAGCTGACCAACGAGTATGTCATGAGCAAGCTCAAAGGACCCGGCGGTAGCGTCGTGCGTCTGAGCATCTACCGCGCAGGCGAGCGTCTGACGGCGCCTGTGGTGCGTGGACCTGTGCCCGTCAGCTCCGTCGATGCAGCTTATCTCCTGCCAGACGGACAGCTATACGTTCGTCTCAATAAGTGGGGGAGCCAGACGCATCAGGAGTTTCTCACCGAATACATGAAGCATTCGTCAGCACCGATCAAGGGGATTATCCTTGACCTGCGTGACAATGGTGGGGGCTACCTCGACGCTGCTGTGTCGCTAGCAGGCGAATTCCTGCCTCGTGGGACGGATGTCGTCTACACCGAGGGGCGGAAGATGCCTCGCGAGTCGTACTACAGCGAGCGCGATGGCTTGCTCCGAGACATGCCACTGGTGGTGCTGGTCAATGAGTTTAGCGCAAGCTCTAGCGAGATCTTCGCAGGGGCGATGCAGGACTATGACCGAGCGCAGATCGTCGGCAGGCGCACCTTCGGTAAGGGGCTCGTGCAGCGTCCTTTCGTCCTCTCGGATAGCTCTGTCGTGCGTCTGACGATCGCCCGCTACTATACCCCCAGCGGACGAAGCATACAGAAGAGCTATGCCGCTGGTGTCGATGCCTACGAGCGCGACCTCTCCGAGCGATACGAGCATGGCGAGCTGTACTCTGCCGATAGCATGGCAAAGGCGGACACCGCCCGCTATTACACCACGGGCAAGCGCATCGTGCATGGCGGTGGAGGCATTACGCCCGATATCTTCGTCCCTCGTGATAGCACGGGGATCAACTCCTATTACCTGCGCCTTATCCAGAGCGGTACACTACCTCGCTTTGCCTTCGACTATGCGGACAAGTACCGCGCGCGCCTCTCGGCATTCAAGTCCGTGGGCGAGCTACTCACTCATCTCAAGGCACAGGGCAACGGGCTACTCTTCGAGTATGCCTACTATGCTCAGGCGCAAGGCGTCTCTATCCGTACGACCCTCCTGCATCGCTCATCCACACTCATCCTGAGCCAGCTCTATGCGCTGATCGCCGACAATGTGGCGCGGGACGCGGGAGCCTACTACGAGGTGATCAACGAGACGAGCGAGGAGGTGCGTATCGCCCGCCTGCTCCTGCGTGACGGCAGATGGCGTCCACACCTCGGGGATAGTATCGTCATCGAGCCTCTGCCTCGCCCCGTGCCTGTGGATGAATATTCAGAGTTCGCCGAGTAATGACGACACAGGACAAGGGTGCGCTCCGCAAGCTCATGCGCCAGCTTGGGCGTGAGCTAGATCCTGCCGAGCGTGACCTGCGCTCTCGGACGATCCGCACGGCACTCTCTGCACTCATCGCAGAGCTTCGCCCTCAGCGCATTGCCCTATACCTTGCCCTGCCCGACGAACCAGACCTCGCTCCCCTGCTCCCCGAGCTGGCGCGCGACTACGAGCTATATCTGCCCCGTGTCGTCGATCGTGAGACGATAGCGATGCACCGCTATAGCCCAGGCGACAGCCTAGAGGAGGGCGCGAGCTTTCATCTCGTCGAGCCTACGGGCGATGCCCCAGTGGTCGAGCCAGCGCGCCTTGACCTTATCGTGGTGCCTGCTCTAGCATATGACCGTGAGGGCTACCGCTTAGGTCGTGGCGGAGGCTACTACGACCGCTACCTGCGTCAGACGCGTGCCTACACGGTAGGCGTCTCGCTCGGTCTAGGCGAGATCGAGGCTCTGCCTCGTGAGCCGTGGGATATTCCCCTAGACCAGATACTCTCTCCATTTGCTCCTGTGCAGATGGACTAACTTGATCCGACTGATCCCAAGACTTATGTCCGAACTTACCCAGATACCCTCTCCCCTGCGCCATGCCGCTCGGGCTGCGCTCGTCCTAGGACTCTTCATGTGCGTGCGCTTCATGACCTACATGTACATCCTCTCGATGCCGATGCTTTCGCTCGTGTATCTAGCGCTCACGGTCGCTGTGCCTGTCGTGGCGTTTCGCCTGACGCGGACGTACCGCACGCTCTTCCCCGAGCGCATTGGCTTCCCGACGGCTGTGGCGTGGTCACACGGGACGATGCTCTTTTTCTTTGCCTCGATCCTCCTGCTGATCCCCTACTATATCTACTACACGTCGGTATTGCCTAGTCAGATCCCTGTGCTAGAGACTCAGCTCAACGAGATCTATAGGACGACGCCCGAGATGCGTTCGCTCTTAGAGTCTAGCTTCGGGGGAAGTCCCGTCGAGATGCTCAAGACATTCCTCGCGACCAACTCTATCGGTCGCCTCCTGTGGTCGGACTTCGGGACGAACCTCTTCTTCGGGAGTATCATTGCCCTCATCAACGCATTCATCCTGCGTCGCAAACCCATAGCACAAGCCTAATCCCCAATGGATATATCTGTCGTTGTCCCTTTGTATAATGAGGCGGAGTCACTGCCCGAGCTAGAGGCCTGGATCCGCCGTGTGATGCAGGCAAACGGTTTCTCGTACGAGATCATCTTCGTCAATGACGGGAGTACGGACGAGAGCTGGGAGGTCATCCGGAGACTGCGTGAGACCAATCCTGCAGTACGCGCCGTGAAGTTTCGTCGCAACTATGGTAAGTCCCCTGGACTGCAGTGTGCCTTCGAGCGCGCCCAGGGCGATGTCGTCATCACGATGGACGCGGATCTGCAAGACTCGCCCGACGAGATCCCCGAGCTATACCGCATGATCCGTGAGGAGGGTTACGACCTCGTCAGCGGGTGGAAGCGCAAGCGCTACGACCCCGTGCTGAGCAAGAATCTTCCCTCCAAGCTCTTCAATGCTACGGCACGCCGTCTCTCGGGGATTCACAATCTCCATGACTTCAACTGTGGGCTCAAGGCGTACCGCATCGATGTGGTGCGCAATATCGAGGTCTACAACGATATGCACCGCTACATCCCATACCTGGCGAAGAATGCAGGCTTCTCTCGCATAGGCGAGAAGGTCGTCCAGCACCAGGCGCGCAAGTATGGGACGTCCAAGTTTGGTCTTAGCCGTTTCTTCAATGGCTACCTCGACCTCATTACCCTGTGGTTCACGTCCAAGTTTGGTCGCAAGCCCATGCATTTCTTCGGGCTAGGGGGCAGTCTGATGTTCCTCGTCGGCTTCATCGCGCTGGCGGGCATTCTCCTCAATAAGCTCGGGCATATCTTCGCTGGCACTCCCGCCCCGCTGGTGACTGACCGTCCTTATTTCTTCATAGCCCTAGCCGCTATGATCATCGGGACGCAACTATTCCTCGCGGGCTTCATCGCCGAGCTGCTAAGCCGTCAAGCGACCGACCGCAACACCTATCAGATCGAGGATGAACTATAGTCCCCGACCAATTTCTCTCAACCCTGTGTATGTATAAGATCACCTCAATTCTCTGCACCGCCATCGCCTCTCTCTTCTTAGTGGGATGCTCTGAGGCGGGCAAGAACTTCACGACGCTTGCTGGTGAGCGTTTTCACACTTACTACCGTATCACCTACGATAGCAAGCGTGACTACTCGGCGGATATCGACTCCACCTTCGGAGCCTTCAACCATTCGCTCAATCCCTTCGACTCCACTAGCCTGCTGACGGCTATCAATGAGAATAAGACCCTGCGTACCGACAGCATGATCCGCTATGTGTGGCGTGCCTCGGAGCTGATCTCAGACGCCAGTCGCGGGAGCTACGACGTGACCTGTACACCCTATATCGATGCCTGGGGCTTCGGCTTTGGCAATAAGGAGCGTGTAACGCCTGCTCTTCTCGATAGTCTCTCGGATTTCGTGGGCTATCGCAAGGTGCGTCTCGTCGGCGAGGACTTCGTCAAGGATGATCCGCGCCTCATGTTCAACTTCTCCTCCATTGCCAAGGGCTACTGCTCCGACCTCGTCGCACGCACCCTTGCTGCACGTGGAGCGTCGAACTATCTCGTGGAGATCGGGGGAGAGATCGCCTGGCGCGGGCGAAACTCCCGTGGTGAAGCCTGGCGTATCGGTATCAATAAGCCCATCGAGGACTCTGTCGGCGTGGTCAATGATCTAGAGCTGATCATTGCCCTCGACCGTGCTGAGGGAGGACTTGCTACCTCGGGCAACTACCGCAATTATCACCTCGTCGATGGCAAGGCGGTAGGGCATACGATCAATCCCCTCACAGGCTATCCTGCTCAGACGGACGTGCTGAGCGCGACGATCATTGCCTCCTCGAGCATGCTTGCTGATGGGCTAGCTACCGCCTGCATGACGATGATGTCTGACTCTGTGCCAGAGTTCATTGCCAAGTTCCCAGGCGTTGAATATCTCCTCATTCTCGGCTCCGACACGACCAAGGGCTCTACCTATCGCACGGAGATGAGTCCAGGCTTCCGCGCCATGATCGTCGAGAAGCGTTAGCCTGTACTTACCCTCGTCTAATTCACTCTAAACTAACTGATATTATGATACTCCTAATGCAGATCGCTGCCTCGGTCGTCGCTCTCGAGCATCTCTACATCATGTGGCTGGAGAGCTTCGCCACGACCTCGCAGTCTACGGCTCGCGTCTTCGGCATGAGCGAGGACGAACTCAAGCAGAAGCGTATCGGCACACTGCTCAAGAATCAAGGGATCTATAATGGTCTCCTTGCCCTCCTGATCCTTTTCGCCGCCTGGAGCGGTGACCTCGTGTGGACACGTCTCCTGCTCGGCTATGTCGTAGCCGTAGCCCTCTACGGAGGTGCTACGAGTAGCCCCAGCATCATCCTCAAGCAGGGCGGTCCTGCTATCATCGCCCTCCTGCTGACCTTCCTCAGCTAGATCGGCTTGTAGCCGGCAGAGTCTGCTGATACATCAATAGCCAGGGGCTAGTGCGCGACGCACTAGCCCCTGGCTTGTTTGTAGCCCCTAGGTAGGGGCTGTCTCGGGGGTGGGCTATTCGTTGATCATGCTGAATAGCTCCTCGGCGGCGGCACGAGGACCCTCCTTAGTCATGCCTGGGATGGCGAGGCTCGTGTGCATCTGACCGACCTTGACACCTTGGGCGAATAGGTCGCTGAAGTAAGCGCGGATCAGTTCGCCCGCACGCTCCTGCTCCTGCACGGGTCCGAAGGGATTGGCGAAGTAGGAGGTCACGAGACCCGACTCGGTCGTCGTGCCTTTCGCCCTGCGCGCTCCCTCCTCGAAGGTCGCGATGGCAGGCTCTAGCTCGGAGAAGAGCTGGATCTTCTGCTCTGCCTCAGCGTAGTTATTGGCATAGAGGAAGTAGTCCACGGGATAGCCCTTGCTGATGATCTCGTAGGTAGAGATGGGGATCGTGACGCGGGCATTGACGCGGTCGGGATTGGTATAGATACCGCGGTCGAGCTGCTCGAAGGCGTATGTGGGGTCGAGGTCGTCGGTACGGACGAATGCCCCGATCTCCGTGCCGTATGCCTTGACGATGCCATCGGCATCACGCTCTAGGTAGCCCATGTCGTCGAAGATGACGCGCATGTGGCGGATGTACTTCTCGTTGAGCGTGCGGAATGCCTCTAGGCTTTCGCTCTTGCCTGCACCGCTGTCGCCCATGAAGATGATGTTCGCCTGTCGTCCGTTCTTGAGGACGATATTGACCATAGCACCATGGATGGGGAGGTTGCCTCGCTCCATCTGCTTGAGGTTGTGCAGGGTCAGGAGCATCTTCTTCATATAGCCGAAGTAGTCGATCTCGTCGTTGTAGTTGGCATAGCCGATGAGGATGTCGTTCTTCTTGTCCTTGTGGTAGAAGGTACGCTTCTCCTCGTAGCCGTCTTGATAGCCGAAAACATAGATGAGATCAGGCTTCTTGCCTACGTACTCGTGTGGCTTCGCCATCTCGAAGAGGTTTGCCAGCCCCAGACCATGGCAGGTGAAATCCTTGTGGAAGTAGACGAATGCCAGCAGGTTGCCGACCTTGGCGGGGAAGAGGAACCATTCGTCTTCGCTCAGTACCATGTGCGCCAGTGGGTTGCTGCGCTGCTCGAGGAAGATGCCGTCGCGGGTATTCTTCTTCGTGTAGGTGACGTAGGGCGGATTGAGGATGACGGAGCTGATGAAGGGGATCGAGGAGAGCCCGATGTATTCGTTGGGGTAATTCCAGCTTACATCGTTGAGGATGAGCCCAGCGTTGATACCCGCGGAGGTGATTAGGTAGACGCCACTCTCGTAGCCCTGCACGACGCTCTTGGTACGGCGATAAATAGAGAGGATAAGTTCGTTGAATAGCTGATACGCCTGCACGAAGCGAACGTTCTGGAGTCCCTCACCGAGGTTGCGGTTGTGCACGATCGCCACGCGCTCGAGGCGTCTCCAGTAGTCATAGAGCATCTCGATGAGCTCGAGGAAGATGTCTCGGTCGCGGAAGAAGGGGGCGAATTTATTGTTGGTCTCGATCAACTCCTCTACCTCGCAGACGCTGAGCATGCGGATGACCTCCATGAGGGCGAGGGTGAGGTTGTCGTCTGTGCCGAAGTCGTCGATGAATGCCCCGTAGATAATCGGATTGTCCTTCTTGATCCAGAGGATGAAGGACTCGACCACTCGAGCGAAAGCGTAGCTGGTGAGGATCTTGCGGCGGTTGTCACAGTACTTGGAGGTGAAGTTGATGATGGCTCTGCCGCGGTTGAGCGAGAATTCCTGTTTCATCGTTGCTAGTTGTTAGGTTGGGTCATGAGACCCGTTGCACATTTTGTTGTCTTGTCGTGTCTCACGTGTCGTCGTGAGCTAGAGACAAAGATATGACTATTATGGAAATATATCATCATATAATCGGGTGAATCTTCCGAGCCTGTTCCTCGCCTCACCCTTTCTCGCTTGCCTTGTCTCTCCTCGGAGACTTACCTTGGCACTCCCTCGACACTCAAGTAGGGAGGCAGGGGACACTCAAGTAAGGACTTCCCTGACACTCAAGTAGAGAGGCGGAGGACACTTCAATAGGGACTCCTCGGACACTTCAATAGAGAGGCAGGGGACACTTCAATAGGGACTTGGGGGAGACATCACTGAAGTGTCGGGGCAGTCTTCGGTGCTTGGTCACGCTTACGCGTGCGCGCGCGGGTATGTACGCGCACGCGCGATTATAATATTCGGTCTCGTGGGGGTGGTGTCGGGGTATGATTGGGGGCTTTCGTTTGATTTGCCTCGGGTGGAGCGTGGCTACTTCGCCGAAGCTGTGTACCTTTGTGCTAGACTAAGGTAGACTTGACCAATATGAGTACTAACAAACGTATATGGAGCCTCCTGCTCCTAGCCCTACTGGGGCTGATGACCTCCTGCTCGAGCGAGCGGATCGAGATCCGCATCC
>JBHACZ010000062.1:0-12321 GCA_041854825.1 Porphyromonas sp.
CTTCACGATAGAGATCTTCAATGCCATCATCACCGAAGATATCGATCTTGGCTACACCGCAGAGGGGACAAACCAAAGCCTCCGCACCGTCGAGCGCAGACCTGGGATAACTCAGGTCACGCACGCCGGCGCTTCGCGTCGACAATATTATCGCCATCCGACCAATGGATACGAAGTGGGCAATGTCTATGACATACAGCTTGCCTTCGACTCTGAGCCCATCATATCCGAGGTATATCATTACACTCCCCCAAGCGGTGGCATAGGCGTGACCGCCATAGAGATCTATAACCCCACGACTCACGTCATCGACCTCTCTCAGTATGGGCTCATTCGCCAGCGGTATACTGGCACGAGCTCCAATGACTTCAGGATGTTCCCCCTCTCGAATAGCACGCCGACAGATAATATCCACAGAGCTCTGGTACTTCCACTCACACCCAAAGAGTTTCAACCCTCTGCCAGCTACAGTGGCACCATGGACTATGCCTCCTATCCTGTCCGGAGTAGATGGATCCGCGGTGCTTGGCAGGACTCCACTTATCCCATAGAGTTCAAGTTAAAACCAGGGAAGACCGCCATATTTATCGGTGGCAGTCCCCTTCGTGGTTCCTATCGCAAATTCGATGAGCTTAAGTATGAGATTCCGATCCTCTTCCAGATCGAGCATGCAGTTCAGCGCGGATACTGCCAGATGGTTGTCCTCATTGACAACCCCAAGATTATTACCGCACGCCCCGACGAATCCACCAGTGGTGTCCTCACCATGGGTCCCCTGGACGCTCCTTGGTTAGTCAAGAAAACGCCTCACGGCACCTACCGAGTCGTCGATGCAACTTCCCCCAATCCCTACAGCACTGAGCTATCCGAGTATCGAGGACTACAGCCCTCGCCTGCTCTATACAGCACATGGGCACATGATCAAGACAGCGGACTGCGCAGCATTGCTCAAGAAGGTGTACATCAGATACGAACACGCGCACGCACACTCCCCATGGCAAACATCTTCGGCTGGGGAGAGAACTGGTACTTCACAGAGCTTACCCGCACTGGTATTGATCACAATGACGTAGAGGCTACAAGCGCCTATGCGACCTTCGGCACCCGCTATCGCAAAGGCGGCACAGAACGCGCTGGCACCAGCTGGACATCAGCTGGAAGCTACGTCTCTCCCACGGGAGAAATCTACCCCACACGCTCCTACAGTCACTAGACAGTCCGAGCATAGACCTCCAGCCTTGCCTATAGCAGGTCTATGCTCGGCGTCCCTATTTTGCACACAGAGTAAGCAGCTCGCTCTAGTCTAACGTGCATTCGGCGTAAGGGAGCAGGCTTGCGATTCTCTTCTGAGCTCTCACTGCGGGATTCATCTCTCTTGATTTTCTATGGCTCTAGCTCCTTTCGATCGACTTATTAGGCTACCTGTTCAGAAATGATAGGACTTTTCCGTCAAAAACATCGACCTTTTTTCTCAAAAACATCGACCTTTTTTCTCAAAAACATCGACCTTTTTTCTCAAAAACATCGACCTTTTTCGTCGAAAACATCGATGTTTTTGACGGAAAAGATCTATCATTTTCGAGAGGATTCGTATCTAGCTCTATAAAGGTGGTTACACCGAATGCCATTATCCTGGCAGTGTCATGGTTCCGATGGGTTCTAAAGCTATTTCACGCTAACCTGGAAGAAAAAAATCTACCTCTTAAACCCCTCTATCTATAGAGCTTTACAGTCAAGCTCTACAATGGATTGTGTACAAAGACTTGCAGATTCAGAATATTGTCGTACCTTTGCACTACAAAATGATCGCGGAGTGGAGCAGTGGTAGCTCGTTGGGCTCATAACCCAAAGGTCGTAGGTTCGAGTCCTGCCTCCGCAACTTGATAGAGGCGTATCCCCAGCGGGATATGTCTCTAATTCTTTATATTCTCCTCGCTTACACGGCAGAAAGTCCGCGAGAGAAACACCGTTTCGTCCAAATATATCGCTGATAGACCTTGGTGCTTATCATAGCCTTGCATACCTTTGTAATCAAAATATGAAGGTGTATCCGCATCTAAAGCCTACCAAGGGTATTGCTGGAACATCTGACAATAGACAAAATTATGATCACTAAGAACTGGAAGCTTCGGCTCGCCCTTGTTGTGGCACTCGCCTTGATCCCTGCTACAATAGCTCACGCTAGTGGTGGCAGTGACACCCTACGTCTCAGCATGGCGCAGGCATTGAGCATCGGCATTGAGCAGAGTGTATCTGTACAGTCCGCAGAGCTAGACGTAACCAAGGCACGCTACGACCAAAAGGGTAACCTCGGTCATCTCCTTCCTCAGATCAATGCTACTGGCTCGTACAGCTATATGCTCAAAAAGCAACGCATGTACTTCGGAGGCGGCGATAGCCCTATGGCATCTATGTTCCCCGAAGAAGGGATAGAAGTGGGGCAGACGCACAGCATCAATGGAGGCATCTCCGCCCAGCTCCCGCTCATTGCTCCACAGCTATGGGCAAGTCTAGGTCTAGATAAGGTCGCTGTAGAGAGCGCTATAGAGAAAGCTCGTGCATCACGCGTCTCCCTAACGGCAGAGATCAGCAAAGCCTACATGGCAGCCCTCCTCGCTCGTGAGAGCAGACGCGTCCTCGAGCAGAGTCTAGCCAATATGCAAAGCAACTATGCCAACATCAAGCAAAAGTATGAGCGTGGTCTAGTCGCTGAGTATGACTTAATCCGCATGGATGCACAGGTCAAGAACCTTATGCCCGATGTCATCCGCTCAGCTCAGGCTGTAAGGCTAGCAGAGATGAAACTTCTCGTGCTGATGAATCTCGACCCAGAGCTTCCGCTTATACTCACCGAGTCGCTCAGTGACTACAAAGACACTGTCTACGGAGACATGCTCGCAGACACCAAGACGCTCCCCAGTCTAGCGGACAATACTGCACTCCGCAGTCTTGACCTTACAGGTAAGCAACTCTCTGAAGCGCTCCATGCCAAACGGATGGCATTCCTTCCCACGCTGGCACTGAACTTCAGCTATAGCTACAGCTATGCCAACGACCAGCTCGCTCTGAGCAATAGCCGTAGATGGTCCCCCTTCTCTACGATCGGGGTTGCACTCACCGTTCCCCTCTTCTCTGGAGGTACACGCTACTATGGTGTGCAATCTACCAAGGTACAGATTCAGCAAATCGCCCTTCAGCGTACACAGGCGGAGCGAGAGCTAAATCTAGGAGTCTCCAATACCCTCAGCGAACGTCGCAATGCCTCCGAACATTTCATCGCCAGTCAAGAAGCTGTACGCAGTGCGAGCAAGGGGCTGGAGATCGCTCAGGTGATGTACCGCACAGGCAAAAGCACGATCCTAGAGCTCAACGATGCAGAGCTTGCCCTACGCCAAGCGAATCTCAATCTCAACCAATCTATATATAACTATATGGTAGCAACCTTCAACCTTCATCAGCTCGAAGGCAAGGTCTTCACACCCGAACAGCACAAATAATCCCGTAGAAATATGAAAACCATTCGACTTATAACGACCCTCACGGCTGGAATCGGACTTCTTTCCCTCGCAGGATGCTCCCGCGGAGCTAGTACTACGACGGCTCAGACCGATAGCGTAGAGACACGTCTCGTGCAGGTAACCCCTGTCGTGCTTGACACGGTGGAGCTGAGCGAAGAGTTCACAGCGACGATATTGCCCGAGGCAAAGAACAATATCTCTGCACAGAGTGGCGGTCGCCTCTCGATGCTCAGCGTCAAGGTCGGAGACCGCGTGCGTCAGGGACAGATCATCGCTCGCCTAGATGCCGCACAGCTCAACCAGTCCAAGATACAGCTAGACAATGCTAAGCTCAACTTCGCCCGCACTACCGAACTATACGAGATCGGAGGTATCAGCAAGGCGCAATGGGAGCAGGCAGAGAGCAGTATGAACATTGCCCAGCAAGTGTACAACAACCTTCTCGCCAACACGCACCTCTCTAGCCCTATCTCTGGAGTAGTCTCCGTCAAGAATTATGATGTCGGGGACATGACCTCCCCCACCCTCCCCATCGTCGTCATCGAGCAGATCCAGCCTGTCAAGGTAACGCTCAACGTATCAGAGAAGCTCTACACCTCTATTCGCAAGGGAATGCCTGCGAGTGTATTCGTCGAGGCGCTTGGCAGTGAAGCGATCGAAGCCTATGTCTCCATCGTGCATCCAACTATTGACTCCCGCACGCACACAGTAGCTATCGAAGTCGAGATGCCCAATCGTGACGAAGCCCTCCGCCCTGGGATGTACAGCCGTGTACGCCTCGGGCTCGGTAAGGGAGAAGTATTGCTAGTACCCGACAAGGCTGTCCAGCGCATGGCAGGCAGTGGCGAACGCTACGTCTTCGTTTTAGAGAATGGCAAGGCCGTCTATCGCCCCATCACCCTCGGCAAGCTCCATGGAGACCGCTATGAGATCCTCTCTGGCGTACAGGCTGGTGATCCCGTGATCTCATCTTCTGTCTCTGGTCTCGTCAATGGTTCGCCTGTAGCCGTAGAGTCCAAGTAGGGTACAGTCGCTTTCACTTATGCGAAGCCCCACCTCTGAGCAATGGTCTCAGAGGTGGGGCTTGTCTATATTATTCATATTCTCACCCTTCAAAATGAACAGCATGAATCAGTATATTGTCCATGACAACTCACTCCATTAGTCTCTAGAGGCATTCACTCCTGAAGGAAAGCATTAGACCTTTAGCGAAAGAGCCCGATAGCTAGCTCGACCCAGTTCGTGAACTATATGCCGTAGGGTAGTCGGTTGCATATTGAGTTGGGGGCTTGAGCGAAATAGCGTATCTTCGTAGAGTTTTTAGTACTTAGGCAAATTATATCAGTTATTCAGATATGACAATTAACGAAATACAGGACGAGATTATCGAAGAGTTTGCTCCCTTCGACGACTGGATGGATCGCTATGGTCTCATCATCGAGATGGGTAATAGCCTAGAGCCAATGCCCGAAGAAAGCAAAACCCCACAGAATATCATCGAGGGTTGCCAGAGCCGCGTGTGGATCACCGCCGAGATGCGAAACGGACGGATGCACCTCAGAGGCGAAAGTGATGCCATCATCGTACGTGGCATCGTGAGCCTGCTACTGCGCGTACTCAACGATCAGACCCCAGCGGACATTCTCGCCACTGACCTCTATTTCATCGACAGAATAGGGCTTGCCGAGCACCTCTCGCCCACGCGTTCCAATGGACTCGTGTCGATGCTCCGACAGATTCGCCTCTTCGCTGCAGCATTCTCTGCACAGCCATAGTCAAGTCATTCCACATTATGAAGACAAATTATATCCTCGCACTCAGTCTCGCCGCAGGGCTATCTCTCTCTTCGTGCGCGAGCAAGACGAGTGCCTTAAGCGCAGACGCAGATCTCCTGCAGTATGTAGATCCGTTCATCGGGACGGGCGAACACGGACACACCTTCCCAGGAGCTACACGTCCCAATGCCATGGTACAGTTCAGCCCCGACACTCATCTTCTCGGCTGGGATGCCAGCAGTGGTTACCATGCGGGAGACAGCACTATATATGCCTTCAGCCTCACACACCTGAGCGGTACAGGTATAGGCGACCTCGGGGATGTCGCCCTTCTTCCCTACTCGGGGACAGACAGCATCAAGCCTGTGGCGACCTTCCATAAGACCAGCGAGGTCGCTAGCCCAGGATACTACAGCGTCCGCCTAGACAACTTCGACATCGATGTTGCCCTCACCTCGACAGAGCGCGTTGGGCTGATGACAGCACGCTATACTCGCCCCACGGAGCGTCGCCTAATGCTTGACCTCGGGCATATCCTCCAGCCCAACTGGGGACACCGCGTCCTCAAAAACGATCTAGAGATCCTCAACGACTCCACCCTCCGCGGGACGTATTACACCAGGGGCTGGGCGGATCAGCATCAGATGAGCTACACGATCCATCTCTCTGTGCCTGCCGATAGTATGGCACTCTTCTGCGACGGTGTCCGTACGCACGTA
The DNA here is from genome assembly GCA_041854825.1 of Porphyromonas sp. GTDB lineage: Bacteria > Bacteroidota > Bacteroidia > Bacteroidales > Porphyromonadaceae > Porphyromonas. The sequence goes on from JBHACZ010000062.1 coordinate 6,013, forward strand.
GATCATTTTCCTACGGTGCTGTCAGACTCGGCAGATCTCAAGCTACACCTCTACTTTCCCGACGGAGAGCAGCCCATTATGGTCAAGGCTGGGCTCTCACACGTCAGTCCAGACCAGGCAGAGCTGAACATGAATACAGAGCTTCCGCACTGGGATTTTGACCAAGTGCATCAAGACTCTCGCCAGATATGGAGTGATGTGCTGGGCAAGATCGTCATCGAATCGCAAGACACCAGTGTATTGAAGAACTTCTACACGGCAATGTACCACGCACATATCGCCCCCTTCAACTATCAAGACGTCGATGGGCAGTATCGTGGGATGGATAAACAAGTACATCGCAACGCTGATCCCTCTGACGGACACTATACAGTCTTCTCTCTCTGGGATACCTACCGCACACTGCACCCCTTGCTCACGATCATAGACCCAGACCGTGCGCTTCGCTATGGCCGCAGCCTCGTGGGAGACTACGAGGAGGGAACTATCCTACCACGCTGGCCACTAGCAGCGAACTATACGGGCTGTATGCCTGCATATCACTCAGTGAGTGTACTAGCCGATCTCGTGGCGAAAGGACTGGCTACAAGCGAAGACTTAGCCAAGTGGACAGAGGCAGGCGTTCGTAGCTCTATCTATCGTGATGACCTAGCCAAGAAGTTTGCTGGCACACGCGAGCTAGACCTAATTACGCGTCACCCTTATTACAAGGAGACGCTAGGCTTTGTCCCTGCCGACAGTGTGCCCGAGTCAGTATCATGGGGCGTAGAGATGGCATATGACGACTGGTGTATCGCCCGCATCGCCGAGGCAGCTGGGCTAGACTCTATCACTCGTGCCTATGATGCACGTGGGCTGTACTACCAACGCTACTGGGATAAGAAGACCAACCTCATGCGCCCCGTGATGGCAGATGGCTCATTCCGTACGCCATTCAACCCCCGCTTCTCTGCTCATGAGAAGAGTGACTACACCGAGGGCAACGCCTATCAATGGAGTTTCTATGCTCCTCACGATATGGACGGCTTCATTGAGCTAATGGGCGGTCGTCACATCCTAGAGCGCAACCTCGACACTCTATTCACCACCTCCTCACGCATCGACGGTGCGGAGCAGTCTGGCGACATCACTGGGCTGATCGGTCAGTATGCCCACGGCAACGAGCCCAGCCACCACATCGCATATCTGTATAACTATACAGACAACCCTCACAAGGGGCAGGCAATGCTCGACTCTGTCCTCTACACCATGTATCACCCCACGCCAGAAGGCATCATAGGCAACGAGGACTGCGGACAGATGTCCGCCTGGTATGTAATGAGCGCCCTAGGCTTCTATCCAGTATGCCCAGGCAAGCCCGAGTACGCCATTGGTCGCCCCATCGTAGACCGTGCTGAGATAGCCGTCCGCGGAGGCAAATTCACCATAGTGGTCAAGAACAACAGCCGTCACAATAAATATGTTGCCTCTGCAACTATCAACGGCAAGCCCGTCGAACGACTAACCATTCAGCACAGCGACCTCAAGCCTGGTGGCATACTTGAGATCACGATGACCGACAAGCCATAATTCACTTGGTTTAGTCCACCACCTAACTATTACGAGCGTCTCGTCTAGGTCTATCAGCCTACGAGGCGCTCGTATCACATCCGGAGGTTCTGTTCATTCATTGATAGTAGCTATAGATAGATAGACAAAACCTTGCATCCCGCTTAGATATTCTTTTTATATTTGCATACAAATACAGTAGCAACAAAGATATTAGATATGGATGCTTCCCAGTTTATGCAGAGCCTCATCGGCATGCAAGATCATATGAAGAACTTCGCGCGTACACTCACAGCCGACGAGATGGATGCCGAGGATCTGATGCAGGATACCACCCTAAAGGTGCTAGGTAGCCGAGAGAAGTTCGTAGACAACGTGAACTTCAAGGGCTGGGTGCTAACCATTATGCGCAATATCTTCATCAACAACTATCACAAGATCGTTCGCACTCAGAAAGTCGTAGACTACAACGTCGATGCCTACAACGTACACCTCCCTACTGAAGGAGGAGAATACACCCCTGAAGGCACCATGGATATTCAGGAGATCAACAGTGCTATCGCAGCACTGTCTACGGCTCTACGCGAACCATTCTCGATGTTCCTCTCTGGCTACAAGTACCACGAGATCGCGGAGCATCTCGGCATACCGCTCGGCACGGTCAAGAGTCGGATCTTCCTCGCTCGCCAGGAGCTTCAGAAGAAACTTCACGACATGCGATAATTTCGTGTTCCCATACGCAGAAGAACCCGCTCAGATACCTATATGGATATCTGAGCGGGTTCTTCTTCTCTCTAGTCATTAAATCTTCCAATACAAGTACAACGGCTCTAAACCAAAGCCTGGTCTATATAAACCAAACTTTGGTCTACATAATCCATGGTTTGGTTTATATAGACCAGGCTTTGGTTTAGAGATACAGTACTCGTTGTCCTTTAGATTGGTTAGCTAATCCTTATCACCATGCCTCCTTTTTTCATTCAGAGGCAGATCATGACTGCGGATACTCTAAGCCACTACTCCACATTAGCGGCGGGCAAGGGCGTAGAGACCGCCAGGCATCATCTGAATGTGATCATCTAACTCAAGGTCAAACAGTCGGGCGCTGACCTCAGACATCGATAGCCCTGTACGCTGGATAAGTTCGTTGATCTGGATGGGTTGGTGCTCGGCAATGAGCTTGAGAATAGGGTCATCGATCGGCAAGGCAATCTCTAGAGGTAGCTCCTGCTGTACCACGCCAGGGCTAAGGTCTATGCCTAGGGCGCGCGTGATGTCGGAGGCACTCGTCACGAGGATGCCCTTGAGGTCGGCAATGAGCTTATTGCACCCTTCGCTGTAGCGGTCGGTCGTGCGCCCAGGGACAGCGAATACCTCACGGTCGTAGCTGGCGGCTAGTTCGGCAGTGATAAGCGAACCGCTCTTGATACCAGCCTCGACGACGAGGGTAGCATCAGAGAGCCCAGCGATAATGCGATTGCGCGCGACGAAATTGAAACGGTCGGGATTCGTGCCAGGAGGATATTCAGAGACCCAAGCTCCCTGCTCCAGGATCTCAAGGGCAGTGGTACGATGCACCGCAGGATAGATCCTATCGAAGCCGTGCGCCAGCACTGCAACCGTAGGCATTCCTAGGGCGAGCGCCTTGCGGTGCGCGAGAATATCTACACCATAGGCAAGACCGCTGACGATAAGCGTCCGTTTATCTTGGGTGGCTAAGCCCGTGAGGAGGTCATTGGTCATCGTCTGACCATAGGGGGTGATATTGCGCGTGCCGACGACGCTGAGGGATAATGGCTCGTGCCAGTGGTCATAGCGCCCCTTGACATAGAGAAGCGTAGGCGCATCGGGGCATTCGGCCAGGCGCGTAGGGTAATCAGCATCGCCAACGAAATAGGTGCGTACGCCTTCGCGCTGACACCACTCGTCAATGCGCTTAGCTTCGTCGAGGAGGGTCGGACGCGCCAGCTCGGTGATGATCCTTTGCTTGGTGTGCGGGAAATGGCGACGAATGATATTGGGATCAGAGATGAGTGCCTCCACATCGCCGATGGCATCTAGGAGCAAGCGGACATTGTGCGGACCAATATATTTCGCCCGAGAGAGGGCTATTCGGGAGGCTGTGGGCGTGAGCTGGTTCATAGGCTAGAGGCTTCAGGCGAAGGCTTGCGAGGAAGGCGTTTGCCATAGCAAAGACAGTCGAGCAGGGCATTGCTCTTGATGATGCGCACGACGATGTAGGTCACGGCAACGACCAAAGTCGCATAGGCGAATGAACTCACGAACTCCCACATCACCACACGCCCCCCACGTGGCAACTCTGTTAAGAACGTCTTGACCATCGGTGCGGAGAACAGGAACAGGTAATGCGTGAGATAGATCGCACGACTCTCTTTGCCCAGAGCAGCGAGGAGACGATTGCCCCAGGTATTCCCCTGCCCCATCCTATAGGCTGTGCTGTAGGCGAAGGTAACGGCAGAGAGCGAGGCGGGCACGCCCGAGAGGACTTTCCCTCCCATGTACTCCGCGTAGATTAGCAAGACGAAGGCGACACCCGACACCGCCTGCACAGGAGTAGAGACCAAGACCTCTGACATCTCGGGATAGCGACCGACGAGATAGCCGATGAGGAAATACACGTAGAGATAGTTCATCTTGCCCCAGCTGAAAGCTTCGTAGGTCACAGGGCTTAGGCTCTGCCAATAGGGATCAATGAGCTGAACGAAGCACAGGGAGATGACAAGTAGGGAGACCTCGACGAGTGGTTTACCTTCGCGATTGACAAGGTGATTAAGAAAGCGTGCGCCATAGAGCAAGACAAACATCTGAAACAGCACCCAGGTAAACCAATATCCGCCATGCATCATTCCCCAGATCATCTCACGAGCAGATATATTGTATAGCAAGGCATAAAGCGTGGGAAGCGTCAAGAGGGGCAAGAGAAGCTGTCGCCCTTTCTTGAGCCAATAGCTTTTTGCCCCCGTGCAGTCGAAAGACAGCGCCCCTGCACCCAGCATGCCCGAGAGGAAGAGGAAGACAGGCATATCCATGCTTCGCAGAGCCATCAGCACGGGAGACTGATAGTAAGCAAAACCAAAGTGAAAGGCATGCCCTACCACCACGAAGAAGATGACTACCCCCTTGAGCACATCAAGGTGCTGGAGATGGCGCTTGGAAGTCTGCATAACTAACGTTTTGTCTTCGTTTGTTCACCAAGCAATAGCAAAGCAAGCAAGGGATTGCAACGAATAAGGGCAGTTGTCCCTAGAGATAACAAGATAACAACCGCTGAGAAACCTAGGACAACAGCCAACTCTAGACCAAAGCGTGGAGTGATATAATCCAATTGACTCGCAATAAGGCTCATGCTGAAAATATAGAAGTAATGCACGAGATAGATCGCGAGGCTATTCTTCCCAAGATAAGCCAATCTGCCACCAGCCTTTGGCAATCGCACGACGATGCTACTGGCGATTTGATAAAACAGGATCAACCCTGATAGCGTCATCGGTATACCTCGAAAAAGAGGGTGCCCAGTATAATCTAGATACACCAACCACACGTAGCAAAGACCAGCGACACCAGACAGCCAAGGATTAAGCATAAGATTCTCCAGCACCTTATGTCGGCGCACAAGCGTTCCTAAAACAAAGTATGAGTACAGCCAAGTGACATGCTTCCAAGACAGGATGTCATATAGTTCATTATTTGAAGCTAAAAGGAGATCTATCAAATATACGAAGCCAATACCCGCTAGAGCTAGCCCTACATTGACCCATGCAGACTGTCTCTGATTGGCGACATGCTCTATGCCTCTAAAAACAAAGTTTACGCTGAAGATTAGGAACAGAGCCAAGGTAAACCAATACCCCAAATGATATGATCCATACAAAAGCTCTACCAACGAATGCCCGTAAAACATAGCATACATCAAAGGCAACACAGATAGCGGAAGGAGAAGCTGTATTACCTTGCGAAACCAGTATCGTCGCAAAGAAGTCCAACTCCATTCCATTGTCTTCCCCGACAAATAACCAGAAATAAAGACAAATATAGGCATGTGGACACTAGCTATCGCATTCACCAATGGATTGCGAATCCCTAAAGACAGAATTAGAGCATGCCCCATCACGACCATGACGATGGCTATCCCCTTCAGTACATCTAGGTGCTGTAAATGTTGTTTCGCTTGCATAAAGTTATAGTATTCCTACTGCGTATATATCATATCACGAAGATCCGTGGACATCGAAGTTGGTAGCACAGCATGGGGAGGAGACAAACGTGCTAATCACGTATAGTTTCCTATGCCACGGCATATCATTAGTATCACGAATCTACTCCACTGGCTTCCTGTTTCTTACCCTAGGAGGTATTAACAAATCACGTACTTACAGCAAAAAGCTACCTGAAAAGCCTCTAGCCTTTCTTGCTCACTGCATCTCACATCAAAAGTATGCACCTAGCTCTCGACCTCTTCGTGAAGAAAGCTAGGTGCAGTATCTATCAGTACCCCCGAGCAGAATCGAACTGCTATCTAAAATTTAGGAAATTCTTGTTCTATCCGTTGAACTACAGGGGCAGAGCTCACTTGATCCATTCGGCGAAGCGATGGCAAAGATAAGGCATTATGCCTAAAGTGGCAACTCCCCCTGGCACTTGTCAGGGCAACCGCATCAAATTTATCAATTATCCTTAAGATGTTGATTGTCAGATAGGTTCTCTACACTCCACCTCATCTTACCCTCCTTTTAGTGGAAG